>JAYSTT010000032.1:0-1846 GCA_043719495.1 Ferruginibacter sp.
TAATAAAGAAGTTATAGTTTTTGCAATACTCCACACAGCCCGTTCAAACCGGTTTATAAAAAGCCAGTTAAAAAAATGAATTAAACTTTATACTAAAAACCCAGTCTTACGATTGGTTTTTTTATTTTTATGCTCAACTACTACGACTGAACCTCTATGACTGAAAACTTAGACGATAAAGAATTGCTGATGCAGTTCAGGGAAGCTGCCACTAAAGAGCGCAGCTTTACCCTCATAATAAAAAAATACCAGGAAAAATTGTACTGGCATATCCGCCGTATAGTGGTAAGCCACGATGATGCCAATGATGTATTGCAGAATATGTTTATTAAGGTGTGGAAGGCACTGGATAATTTCAGGGAAGATAGTCAATTGTACACCTGGCTTTACCGCATTGCAACCAACGAATGCCTTACTTTTCTGGAAAAAGAGAAAAAAAGATCTTCCGTATCGTTAAGCGATGTAGAAAGTGGTTTAAGTAACAAGCTACAGGCCGATAAGCATTTTGATGCCAACAAACTGGAGTGGAAACTACAGGTTGCAATACAGAAACTGCCTGAAAAGCAACGTGTTGTCTTCAACCTAAGGTATTATGATGAAATGCCTTACCAAAAAATGAGCGAAGTACTGGAAACCAGCGAAGGTGCCTTAAAAGCGAGCTATCATCACGCAGTAAAAAAAATTGAAGAATTTATATTGAATGGTTAAACTTTTAATACAAAAAACAGTCTGAATTAGCGGAGATGGAAAATAGAATTGACATATTGAAAGAATTAGAGGCACTGAGTCCAACGCTTGCAGCAATTGAAAAACTCAATGTTTTTACAGTTCCTGCGGGATATTTTGAATACTTAAGTGCCGATATTCTAATGGGAATAACTACAGAAAACGGAGTATTGAATCTTGTTTCAGGTAATTCATCTGCTCAGGTTCCGGCGGGTTATTTTGATTCACTGGCTGGTTCTATTCTTAACAAAATAAAAATAACGGATACTGAAGACGCAGCTACAGAGATAAGAGTTTTATCACCCATGCTTTACAGCATTCAAAATAAAAATATTTTTGAAGCACCACAAGGCTATTTTGAAAATTTAAATGAAGAAATTTTAGATAAAGTTAATCTGCAGCCTAAAGTTATTAAAATGCAAAGGCGCAGTAACACTTTCGTTAAATATGCTGTGGCAGCGGCTTTTACCGGTGTAATGGCATTGGGCATTTTTAAATTTACCGGTGCAGATAAACCTGCAGCTTTACCTGCTTATGTAACAGCCGGTTTAAAAGTGCAGGATGTTGATCAGGAGCTTGCAAAAATTTCTGACGATGACATTGTAAAATATTTAGAGGCTAATGGCACCGATGTTAAAACAGCCATGGTTGCTAATAGCATAGATGAAAATGAACTGCCTTCGCAGGAAGATTACCTGCTGGATGAAAAGGCTTTGGATAAATACCTGAACAGTATTAATGTAAATGATTTAAAAAACTAAATAAATGTCATGAAAAAATATCTACTCATATTAACCCTTTTGCTTGGTAGTTTTTCTATGGTTGTTGCCCAGGAAAACCAACCGGGCGATGAACAAACCAAGCAGGAAAGAATTAAAGCATTGTATGTTGCTTATGTAACACAACAGTTGCAGCTAACACCTGATGAAGCACAAAAATTCTGGCCGGTACATACACAGTTTGAAACAGATTTAAAAGCTGTAAAGCAGGATCAGCCCGAACTTGTTAAAGAAGAAGCCCGGTTAAATATCAAGAAAAAATACCAGGAAAATTTTACCCGAATTCTTGGTAACAATCGCTGCGAAAGATTTTTCAGGCTAAACGATGAATTTAAGCGCAA
>JAYSTT010000311.1:0-8156 GCA_043719495.1 Ferruginibacter sp.
TGGCAGAGCAATCAAGAATTGTAAGGTTGCCCCTGAATAAAGTAGGCCTTTCCAATAGAATCAGTAAAGCCTACTCCTTGCTGGAGCAGGAGTTTGAAAGAGAACCCAGTGCAGAAGAACTGGCAACTTTTTTAGAATTGGATATTGAAGAAGTTAGAGCAACACTTGGCGCAGGTATCAGGCATGTAAGTATGGACCAACCCCTTTCAGATGGAGAAGATAATACATTGATGGATGTAATGATAAACCCCAATGCTATAAGTACAGATAACGAAGTGCTTAAATCCTCCCTAAAAACTGAAATTGAGCGTTCGCTGAGTACACTTTCCGAAAGGCAAAAGGATGTTATTCGTTTTTTCTTTGGTATTGGTATAGATCATGCACTGAGCCTGGAAGATATTGGCGAAAGGTTTAATCTTACACGTGAACGAGTTAGACAGATAAAAGATAAAGCCATTACAAAATTAAGAACTGCCTCCAGGTGTAAAATTTTAAAAGATTACTTAGGCGCATAAATTGTAAATCGAACCCTTTTCGATAAAAGGCTATTAAGCTATCCATTTACTACACTGTAATTGATTTCTTTAAATCAATTTTAATAATCCTTTATTTTCCCCGAAATTTGCACTACTATAAAAAGTTTTTATAAATGGCAATTGAAATAAAAGTTCCCACCGTTGGAGAAAGCATAAGTGAAGTAACACTTGTTAAATGGCTTAAAAAAGATGGCGAATATGCCAGCCGGGATGAAGTAATTGCAGAATTAGAAAGCGAAAAAGCCACATTTGAATTAAATGCAGAGCAGGCAGGGGTATTAAAAATTATAGCAGCCGAAGGAGATACTTTAAAAATTGGAGATATTGTTTGTAATATTGATACAGATGCAACAGACAACAGGCAATTAGCAACAGGCAAAGAGCAACTGGCTACAAGCAAAGAACCAAAAGCTGCCCAAAAACCCGAAATCAAAAATCCGAAACCTGAAATTGAAACTAAAGCAACCCCGGTTGCAGCAGCAATTATTGCCGATAAAAAAGTGGATGTAAAAAATGTTACCGCCACAGGCAGCAATGGCAAAATAGTAAAGCAAGATGTTTTGGAAGCATTGAGTAATCCCGGACGAAAGCCAGGTGCTACAATGTTTGGCCGTTTAGACAGGCCCGAAAAAATGAGTAATCTACGTAAAACAATCAGCCGCCGTTTAGTAGAAGCAAAGAATACTACCGCCATGCTTACCACTTTTAATGAAGTGGATATGAGCTCCATAATGGAAATAAGAACCAAATACAAGGATAAATTTAAAGAAGGGCATGGAGTTAATTTGGGCTTTATGAGTTTTTTTACAAAAGCCTGTACTTATGCCTTAATGGAATGGCCATCTGTAAATGCTTACATTGATGGCGAAAATGTAATTTATCATGATTATTGTGATATTTCAATTGCAGTAAGCGCACCCAAAGGTTTAGTGGTACCAGTGATAAGAAATGCCGAAAGTTTAAGTATGGCAGAAATAGAAATAAAGGTGGTAGAACTTGCAACAAAAGCAAAAGAAAATAAATTAACAATAGAAGAAATGACTGGAGGTACTTTCACCATTACTAACGGAGGCATTTTTGGATCTATGTTGAGTACACCTATTATTAATATACCGCAATCGGCCATTTTGGGTATGCATAATATTTTGCAAAGGCCAATGGCAGTAAGCGGGCAGGTAATTATAAAACCAATGATGTACATGGCTTTAAGTTACGATCACCGGATTATTGATGGAAGAGAATCTGTAAGCTTTTTGGTAAGGGTTAAAGAATTATTAGAAAATCCCGGCTTATTATTATTTGGAAAAGATCCTGTAAAAAGTTTGTTGGAATTATAATAATTTAATTTCACTTTTATTCAGATCACTTATTAAAAATAAATAGGGTTACGGGTTTAAGATTTCCAATTTTATATTTTTAATTTGTACTAATGCGATACCAATCCTATTTAAATACTGCAAAAAAAATTTTACAAACGTATAACGGCGGAGAGCCGCTGGCTATTTACTTAAAAAAATTCTTTGCTCCTCAAAAAAAATACGGCTCCAAAGACAGGAAGCAAATTGCAGGATTGTGTTATGCTTATTTCAGGTTAGGGAAAGCGGTTAACGAAATTAACGATGAAAATATATTAACAGCTCTTTTTTTAAGTGAACAAATTTATAATGAGATTATTCATTTTTTTAAACCGGAATGGGATGACTGGATTTGCAAACCAGTTGCAGAAAAAATAAACTATCTGAATTTTCCGGCAAAAAAAATTTTTCCTTTTAAAGCAGAATTAACTGCTGCTATAAGCCATTCCCAATTTTGTGAATCTTTTTTAAACCAGCCTAAGTTATTTTTAAGGCTAAGGCCTAATAAAAAAAATATTGTTGTAGAAAAATTACAAAAAGCGAAGATTCCTCTTGCATTAATTGATGATGAATGTATAGCTGTTTCTAATTCAATTAAACTTGAGGAAATTGTTGAGGCAGATAAGGAAATTGTGATACAGGATTATAATTCACAACAGGTATTTAATTTTTTAAAAACATTTATTATAGGTAAAAAAATACCAACAGCATGGGATTGTTGTGCTGCCAGCGGGGGCAAATCAATTTTATTATTTGATATTTTAAAGCGTAAAGTTGCCTTAACCGTTTCAGATATCAGGTTGAATATATTATTTAACCTTCACCACAGGTTTACAAAAGCGGCAATAAAAAACTACAATTATTTTGTTTCGGATTTAAGTTTGCCAGGTTTTACATTTCCGGATTTGGCATATAAAGGACTTTACCCAAAAAATACAAACGAAGAATTTGAAATTATAGTTTGCGATGTACCCTGCACCGGCAGTGGCACCTGGAGCCGTACACCAGAAAATCTGGCTTATTTTAAAACAGTGGCTATTGAAGAATTTGCACAACGCCAGAAGCAAATTGTAACCAATGCGGTACCGTACCTGCAAAAAGATGGCTTACTTTTTTATATTACCTGCTCTGTTTTTAAAAAAGAAAATGAAGATATAGCTACTTTTATAAAAGATATGTTTCAGATGCAATTGCGGCACATAGAATTATTAAAAGGCTATGATAAAAAAGCTGATTCGATGTTTGTGGCGGTGTTTTCAAAATAAAAAATTACCGTTTCATAATCTTTTTCACCAGTTCCTTTTTATTATTTATCCAAATACTGACGGTATAAATGCCGGCAGCTAATTGCTTCATTGGTATGGAATAAGTTTGCATGCCTGCAGGTTGCTGGGTTGTACTGGTATAAATTTTTTGCCCCCGCATATCATGAATAAAAATTTCAATTTTTACTGTATTTTTTTTAGAAATGGTTACTTTAAGTTTATCACTTACCGGGTTTGGGCTTACAGTGATACGCTCAATAATCGGAGGGCAAAGTTGTGCATCATTGCTTAATGTTACTAATGCAGTATCGCTGCAGCCATACGAATTGAATACTATCAATTGGTAAATGCCCGGAGTTGTAACAGCTAATGGGGTTGTAACTGATGTGCTCCCAATCGTCCAATTGTTTGTTAATCCTGCAGTAGTAAAAAGTGATGTTAAATTATAACTGCTGTCTGTACATTTGCCAATAAATTTGTCGGCACCTAAATTTGGTTTGGTAATAAAAGTAACTGCCGCTAAGGCAGTATCAGCACATCCCGAATTATTAATACCTGTTAATTGATAAGTGCCGGAAGTATTTACTGCTGCCGGGTTTGTTACAGGATTACCATTAATAGTCCATGCTGTTGTTAAACCAGTTGTAGTATAAAGGTTATTTAAATTTAAACTACTATCACTGCATCTTGTTATTAATTTATCCGTGCCTAAATTTGGTTTTGAGGTAAAGTTTAACAATACGGAATCTAAGTAAAAACTGGTATCTGCAGCAATATTCATTTTAATACGGTATTTAATTACTGTGCTGGTAATGCTGCTTAAATCGTCATTGTAAGTAAAGTTTCTTAATGCAAATGCACCGGTTGAAGTTTGTGTATTTATAACAACGTAATTATTGTCTGGTGTTAATTTTCTTTCTATAACAATACTGATTGCTGAATCTGTTTTTGCGGCCCATTGTAAACTTGTTCTGCAATTGGTAAGAAAAGCCTGTTGAGTATATAATTGTTTTATCAGCATTACAAAAGCTTTTTTCATATCCGGAATGCCATATCCTGTTCTGTTATCGGGCGTAGCAAACCTGTTTGCAGATTGTTGTAATGTATTGATAATGGCTATATTATTTACTTCTGGAAAAGCCTGCCATAAACAAGTAGACAGGCCTGCCATATTGGGGCATGCAAAGGAAGTACCATTACCGGATATAGGCTGTCCGTTTGCACTGTTGGCAACAATAGCTCCAACCCCAACTGCTGAAACTGAGGGTTTTATTTGCCCATCACTGCTGGGACCGTAACTACTGAAACTTCCCACTACGCCGCTGGTAGTTACAGCACCAACAGCCATTACACTATCTGCGTCGGCAGGTGTAATAATAAAATGCCAGCTGCTTGTACCTTCATTCCCCGCTGCAACAACAATCAACATTCCTTTTTTTGCAGCAATATCAGCAGCTTTTGCAATTATTGTCGTGTTGCCATCCATATCGGCATAGGTATGATTGAATGAGGCGTTATCAAAAGTATTATATCCTAAAGAAGTAGAACAAATATCCACTCCCAGGCTATCGGCTCTCTCAGCACCAGCTGCCCAGTTTTGTTCTTCTATTGGATATTCTGTTGCAGCATCTTCTGTTCGGTATAAATAAAAAGATGTTTTGGGTGCAGTGCCAACAAAAAGCCCTGGCATATTTGCAGCTATAGTGCTTAAGCAATTAGTGCCGTGCGGATGATCTTCATTTACACTTGCATTACCGGTTACAAAATCCCAGGTGCCTAAAATTTGATTGTTATTTCTTATACTATCAAAAGTTGGGATGGTTAAATAATTAGAGAACCCTGCATCTAACATTGCCAGTTGCATTCCCTCCCCTCTAAAACCCCTGTTATGTAAAAACTCTCCATTGTGCAGGTGTACCTGCCCAAATGATTGCCCGTAACTGTAATAATCGGCAGTAAGATTTTGGGGTACTGGGTTTAATGGAACTGAAATATCCGGAGCGTCAAATTTTTTATTTACAGCTGTTGTTCCTGATTGCACTTTTGTTGCTACAGGGCCCGAACTTAATACAAATGGAAAAGCATTTATTTTTATTAATGCCGCCGCATCTGACGTTTGTATAGCAACCTGGTTAAGCCATTTAGATGAATTAAGAATGGTAACTGCACCCGCAAGCCTAATGCTGTCAATATATCCTGGAGTGACAGGCAAATCCATTGAATCAATTGCAATGGAATATCTTGTTCTTCGTTGAATTGAACGGGTACTAAGGTATTGTGATGGATTGTTTATTGAAAAAGGGTTAGTACCCTTATCCTTAAAACGGATGATATATCGTGAAAACTGGGCATAGCTTTGTATTTCAAAAAAAGCAAGGGCAACAAAAAGAATGAGTAAATATTTTTTCATAGCATTATAAATTGGTAATACAAATATAGTTAATAAGATAAGACCCTTAAGTATTGTATTTTTAATGAAAATTTCTACTTGGCCACTTAATAAACGCTGCAGTTATTTTCTTTATTGCAGGCCATAATTAAGCCAGTAAAGCCATTCCGGCAAAATAAATACCGGAATGTGGATTAATAGGTGTAGGTTTACACCGTGTTTTATCGCATTTAGCTC
Organism: Ferruginibacter sp.; assembly: GCA_043719495.1. GTDB lineage: Bacteria > Bacteroidota > Bacteroidia > Chitinophagales > Chitinophagaceae > Ferruginibacter. Next base: position 5,783 of record JAYSTT010000311.1, read on the forward strand.
ACAGCATTGATAGATTCTATTTTTCAAGTTTTCTCCCGGTAATAGTTTTCCAGTCTTTATAGTTTGCTCTCTCCTTATTGCACAGGTATTTAATTTATTTAATTTTAATTTTTTTCAATTATGAACATTTATGTTTCAAATTTAAGTTTTAACACATCCGATGCAGAATTGCAGGATCTATTTTCAAAATTTGGTGAAGTATCTTCTGCCAAAGTAATTACCGACAGAGAAACCGGAAGAAGCCGTGGTTTTGGTTTTGTAGAAATGTCAAACGACGAAGAAGCAAAAGCAGCAATGGCCGGCCTTAACGATAAAGAAGTAGAAGGAAGAGCAATGTCTGTTTCAGTAGCTAAAGAAAGAGAAGCAAGAACCGGCGGCGGTGGCTTTGGTGGAGGCAGTCGCGGCGGCGGTGGATATTCTAACAACCGCGGTGGCGGTGGTAGCAGATGGTAATATATTAATCAGGTAAAAACCTGCATATTATTATAAAAAAAAAGCCCTTTTTAAAGGGCTTTTTTTTATTTCAAATTTAATTAATAAGCCCATTTTAACCACGTTGCCCCCCAGGTAAATCCGCCACCGAAAGCCGCTAAAATAATATTATCACCTTTTTTTAATTGGCTTTCCCAATCCCACAAACATAATGGTAAAGTACCAGCTGTGGTATTGCCATATTTTTGAATGTTGATCATTACTTTTTCTTTGGGTAAACTCATTCTATTTGCAGTAGCATCAATAATTCTTAAATTGGCCTGATGCGGCACCAGCCAGGCAATATCATCAGCAGTTAAATTATTGCGCTGCATTAATTCGTAGCTAACATCTGCCATACCTTTTACAGCGGCTTTAAAAACAGGTTGCCCATCCTGAAATACATAGTGCTCTTTTGCTAAAACTGTTTCTACAGAAGCTGGTTTTGCAGAGCCACCTGCTTTCATGTGCAAATATTGTTTTCCACTGCCATCACTTTTTAAAATACTGTCTAAAACACCATTACCTTCCTTATTAGCTTCAAGTAAAACAGCGCCTGCGCCATCACCAAAAATGATACAGGTTGCCCTGTCGCTATAATCTATTATGCTGCTCATTTTATCGACACCAACAACAATAACTTTTTTGTAGCGGCTACTTTCTATAAAAGCGGCCCCTGTTGTTAAAGCATATAAAAAGCCTGAACATGCTGCACCAATATCAAAGCCAAATGCATTTGTTGCACCAATTTTATCGCAAATAATATTTGCAGTTGCCGGAAAAACCATATCGGGGGTAACAGTAGCACAAATTAAACAATCAATTTCATCAGGGTTAATGCCACGTTTTTTGCAAAGTTCCAAAACAGCAGGTGCGGCCATATCGCTACTGCCTAAATTTTCGCCTTTTAAAATTCTTCTTTCTTCTACACCAGTTCTGGTTCTTATCCATTCGTCGTTGGTATCCACCATGGTTTCTAATTCCTTATTGGTAAGTTTGTAATCGGGCACATATCCGCCAACAGCAGTTATTGCAGCAGTAATTTTTTGCATGTAAATGAGGAATTGGTTTAGTTGGTTGAGAGAATAGTTTCTGAGCGGTAAAAATACATAAAAAATGGGGATAGTTATTTTAACAACGATGCTCACAAATTATTCTTATTTTCGCTACTGACAGGTAATTAGTTTATGTACGCATATTTGCACGGAAAATTTATTGATAAAACACCGGCACAGGTTTATGTAGATGTTAATGGTGTTGGCTACGAAGTAAATATCAGCCTCAATACTTATTCTCATATTTTAAATCTGGAACAGGGTAAACTTTTTACTCATTTGCAGGTAAAAGAAGATGGACATGTGTTGTATGGTTTTTTTGATAAGGCCGAAAAAGAAATGTTTTTATCATTAATAAGCATTTCGGGGGTAGGTGCAGCTACTGCAAGAATGATGCTGTCTTCATTAAAACCAGAAGAAGTGAGCAGGGCAATTGTGCAAAGCAACGTAAAGCTGTTGGAAAGTGTCAAAGGGATAGGGAAAAAAACTGCTGAACGTCTGGTACTGGAGCTTAAAGATAAACTGAGTAAGCAGCAAATTGGTGGTACTATTTCGCAAAATTGGGGCAATAGTTTGGAACAGGATGCGTTAAATGCATTAGTTGCCCTTGGTATTTCAAGGCAGCAGGCAGAGCAATCCATTCAAAAAATTATCCTTGCAGAACCATCTGTATCTAAATTAGAAGATTTAATAAAAAAAGCCTTAAAAGCAATTTGACAGAACTCTACGTTAATTGATTTACCGGATGTTGCTTATCAGAAATTTTTTTCCGAAAATAATTTACTGTGGATTGCTGTCAGTATTACTGGTAATAGTTGCCGTAAAACCTGCTGCTGCAAACCCTAATA
>JAYSTT010000312.1:0-3342 GCA_043719495.1 Ferruginibacter sp.
CAAGCTGACAGTGTACAAAAAATTTATCTTCCTGCCGCAAAAGCTAAGGACTATAAAAAACAAATGGAGATCGCTTCAAAAAATTTAGACCCTTTAAAAGGCCAGATTGAAAAAGACAATAAAGTTATTGAGGAATACCTGGCTAAAAATAATATTAAAGCCACCAAAACAAGTTGGGGAACTTATGTTGCCATTCAAAATGAAGGTACTGGAGAAAAGCTTACTTCAAATGATATTGCAATAGTTAATTATACAGGTAAAACATTCGACAGCAGTAAGGTTTTTGATTCCAATACCAATCCTGAATTTAAACATGTACAACCTTTGAATGTAAATTTGTCGCAGGTAGTGCCACGGGATGGGAATGGCGTTATATTGGGTTGGATAGATGCATTGATGCAATTGAAAAAGGGCAGCAAAGCGGTGGTTTATATCCCCTCCTCATTAGGTTATGGGAAAAACGGCAGAATGCCTCAAATTAAAGGCGATGCAATTTTAATTTTTGATATGGAAGTCGTTGATGTATCTAATGAAGAAACGATGATGGCAAAGCAACAGGTAGAACAGCAAAAAATGATGGAAGCTCAACAAAAAATGATGGATAGCATTAAAAATGTTAAGCCGGGAGTTAAAACCAAGTAGAAAATAAAAGCTGAATAAAATTAAAAAAGCACCCTGCAAAATCAGGGTGCTTTTTTGTATGCGTTAAATAAGGTTACTGTTTCTTTAGCTTCCTTTACATCATGTACCCGTAATATTGAAGCACCGTTTACTAAAGCCATTGTATTTAAAACTGTAGTACCGTTAAGTGCATTTTCGGCGGTGATATGCAATGTTTTATAAATAGTGCTCTTTCGGGAAAGGCCTGCCAATATTGGTTTATCAAGCATTTTCAGCACCGGTAATTTTTTTAATAATGAAAAATTATGCTCAATGGTTTTTCCAAAACCAAACCCCGGATCTATAATGATATCAATGATACCTGCATTTTTACATTGCTCAATTTTATCAATAAAAAAATCTAAAACTTCTTTAGCTATATCAGAATAATGCGGATCATTTTGCATGGTGCCTGGTGTACCCTGCATATGCATACATATAAAAGGCAGTTTTAGCCGGGCAACCGTAGCCATCATTTGCTCATCCATATTACCTGCACTAATATCATTAACTATTACCGCACCTGCATCTGCAGCGGCACTGGCAACTTTACTGCTATAGGTATCAACAGAAATAATGGCTTCAGGAAATTTTTTATGAATAGAAGCTATTACCGGTAAAACCCTTTCTATTTCCTCTGCTGCTGTTATCCTTTCGCTACCGGGCCGGGTGCTTTGGCCGCCTATGTCTAAAATGTCTGCACCATCGCCAATCATCTTTTCAGCTAATGCCAAAATATTATCGTTACTATTTCCTTTGTAAAAAGAATCAGGTGTGGTATTTATAATGCCCATAATTACCGGCGAATCAAATACTAATAATTTACCCCTGCAGTTTAATGTAAACATTGACCTAATTCATTTATTTTTGATGTTTTAAACATTTATACAAACTTCAAAAAATTATATGAGAAAAGCAGTCTTTTTTTTAACATTAATTAGTTTAACAGCAAATGCTATAGCACAAACAAGTGCCGACACTGCATTTAAAAAAACGGCTGATGGCACAGAATATATGATATTCCCTTCCGTGAATGGTAAAAAAATTAATATAGGAAACTATTTTGAAATGAATGTAATGGCAAAATATAAAGACAGTATTTTGTTTAGCACCATAGAAGAGGGAATGCCTCAATATGCCCTTTTTGATACCAGCAATTTTCCACCGGCATATAAAGTTATTTTCAGTAATATTAATTTCAACGACAGCATTGTGGTAAGAGTATCTACCGATAGTATTATCGCCAAGGGCCAGGCTGCACCATTTATGGAAATGGGGCAATATATTTACCAGAGTTATGCTATTACCAATTTTTTTACTTCAAAAGAACAAACCGATAGTGCACAAAAAACGCATATAGCTGTTGCAACAGCAAGGGCTTTTAAAAAACAAATGGATATGGTGCAAAAAAACCTGGATGATAATAAAGAGCTCATTGCCAAAGACAGCAAAACAATTGAAGATTACTTTGCTAAAAATAAAATTAAAGCCACTAAGGCACCCTGGGGAACTTATTTAGTGGTAAAAAAAGAAGGTACAGGCGATAAACTTACTATGCAGGATATTCCTTCTGTAAATTATACCGGTAAATCATTTTCCAACAACAAAGTGTTTGATTCCAATACCGATCCTAAATTTAAACATGTACAACCTTATAATGTTAATATTGACCATATAGGGCAGGCGGATGGCGTTATTTTAGGTTGGGTAGATGCCTTACTGCAAATGAAAAGAGGAACAGTAGCCACACTTTATATTCCTTCATCCTTAGGATATGGAAGTGGGGGAAACCCACAAGGAGGCATAGCCCCCGATGAAATTTTAGTTTTTGATATTGCAGTGGTTACTGTAAGTAATGAGCCGGTGCCAAAAGCAGTAATTGCCCCCAAGCCAAAAGTAAAACCTGTGGTTAAAGCTACTCCCGGTAAAACTATTGCCAAACCAAAACCTAAAACAAAAGCAGCAGGAAAATAATGAGTAATACCATTGCACAATACGATGTAGCAATACAGTCTTGCAAAGAAATATTTTTAAAAAAAACAAAGGACTACGGTACTTCCTGGCGGGTATACCGCACTATTTCTGTTGCTGACCAGATTTATATTAAAGCCAAACGCATACGCACTATACAGGAAAAAGGCAAACAAAAAATCGGCGACGATATCATCAGTGAATTTAAAGGTATTTTAAATTATGGCATTATTGGTTTAATACAATTGGATATTAATAATGATGAACTGGAAGAGTTGCCGGTAGAAACGGTAGAGCAGTTATACAACGAAAAGATTGCTATCGCCAAAAAACTGATGCTGGATAAAAACCACGATTATGGCGAAGCATGGAGGGAGATGAGCCAGGAAAGTTTTGTAGATTTAATATTAGCCAAAATATTACGCATCAAACAAATTATTGCCAATAAAGGACAAACCATCATCAGCGAAGGTATTGATGCTAATTTTTACGACATTATTAATTACGCCGCTTTTGGATTGATATTGATTGAGGAACAGATTCACGTTTCATAGTTTTTAAGTGTAAAGTTGATGCTTAATTATAAATAAGTTATTTAAAATATTAAGTTCGGTTTATGAACCATTAACTATGAACCACTAATACATATTTTATAGATGAAAACAACTGTAACCATCGCCAGGATATTAGTAGGCGCCCTCTTCATTTTCT
>JAYSTT010000313.1:0-20421 GCA_043719495.1 Ferruginibacter sp.
GAAGGGGGGTATAATTAAACTATACTCTTATATAAGTAAAACTAATGTGGGCAACCGCAGTGCCGATATTGATTCAATTGGAATGAAAGATGCCTTTACATTACAAAACTTCAATCAGTATCATAACATTAGTTATAAACAAACTTTAAAAAACAGGTGGAAGATAAATGCAGGCATTTCCTTCAGCAATAACAAAGATGATATCAATAACGAATTACAAAATGCTGCCAATATAAAGCAAACTATTACTACTCCTATATTTTATGCTTTTAAGAATTTTTCTTTAAGTACGAAAAGTAATTTTTTACAAAACAGGATAGTGTTAGATAAAAAATTAAATGGTTTAAATGCCATTCGTTTTGGTACCGAGGTAAGTATCAGTAACGAAAAATCTGCTTTTACTTTATATGATGGCGCTAAGTATAGTGAGTCTGTAAAAGAAAACATGGTGGCAATTTTTAGTGAGTCGGATATTTATATTACCAACTCTTTAGCAGCAAAATTCGGAGCACGTGCAGAGCATTCTGATTTATTAAACAAATGGAATATTGTGCCAAGGGCATCGTTAGCTTATCAATTAGGTAAATACAGTTCTGCAGGTTTTGCATACGGCATTTTTTATCAAAACCCCGAAAGAAAATACTTACCTACAAATAGCTTTCTTAACTTTTCTAAAGCGGCACACTACATATTGCAATATCAAATGTTAACGGGTGTGCAAACATTGAGGATGGAAATGTTTTATAAAAAGTATGATGATTTATATAAAACAGGATTTAATTCAAATGGCCGTGAAGTGGCTGTAAATAATAATGGTAATGGATATGCAAAAGGCTTTGAGGTTTTTTGGAGAGACAAAAAAACTATAAAAAGTGTTGATTACTGGATATCCTATTCTTATTTAGATACCAAAAGAGATTTTTTAAACTTCCCATCACTGATACAGCCATCATTTGCAGCAAAGCATACCGCCGCTTTTGTTTTCAAAAAATTTGTTTTACCATGGAAAACCCAATTTAACCTAAGTTATAATTTTGCAACTGGCAGGCCTTATTACCGCATTGGTTACGATGGCAATCAAAATAAAAATGTTATTACAGATATGGGCACTACAATTAACTATAACAGTTGTAGTTTTAGCGTAAACTATTTACCCACCATTGGAAAAAAAGATACCAAAAATTTTGCAGTATGGGTTTTGGGAATAAATAATGTTTTTGGGCAAAAACAAATATATACTTATAATTATTCTAATAACGGTAGCCGGAAAGAGCCTGTTACACCGCCAAGCAAACGATTTGTTTTTATAGGATGTTTTTTAAGTTTTGGAACAGATAGAACACAGGATGCTATTAATAATAATTTATAAACTTTAAAGTATAGCCATTAAAATTTCTTAAACAAAAAATTAAAACTATGTCACATTATCATCAACCAGCCCCCGAAGGCAAAGACCCCGAACTATGGGAGATTGCACAAAAACGGGCAAGCTTTAAAAATCACCTTATTGCTTATGTTATTGTAAATGCTTTTTTGTGGGGCATTTGGTTTTTTACCGGTAACCAGCACAGAGGTATTAATATTAACGACTGGGATACCCGTCACTACCCTTGGCCAATCTGGACCACATTTGGCTGGGGCATTGGTATTGCTTTTCATTTTGCCGGAGCGTATGTTTTTCCAAGAGCGAACTCAGTAGAAAATGAATATCAAAAATTAAAAAATCAACAAAAAAAATAAACCAAACATTTTAAAATTTATCAAAATGAAAAAATTAATTATTGTTACTTTTTTATTATCACTTTCTTTTGTATCCTTTTGCCAAAGTGAAAAATATATTGCTGCCATGAAAAATAATATTGCAGCCATTGATACCAGTTTTAGAAACCCTGCAAACCTTTTAGCATTGGCTAATAATTTTGAACGCATTGCTAATGCAGAAAAAAATCAGTGGCTTGCTTATTATTATGCGGCATTTTGCCAGGTTAATTATGGTTTTATGGAGCAGAATAAAGATAAGGTAGATGCTGTTGCGGATAAAGCAACAGATTTTATAAATAAAGCTGATTCTTTAATGCCCAATAATTCTGAAATATCATGTATTAAAAGTATGATAGCAAGTTGCCACATGATGGTAAATCCTATGCAGCGTTATATGGAGTATGGACCAGAAAGTAGCAGCAATATGGAAAAAGCAATGCAGCAGGATCCAACAAACCCAAGGCCATATTATTTAAAGGGGCAGGGATTAAAATACACACCTGAACAATTTGGTGGAGGGTGCAAAACTGCTAAGCCAGAGTTACAAACATCATTAGATAAATATGCAGCTTTTAAACCAGCAAGCGAACTGCATCCTAACTGGGGAAAAGGGCAGGTAGAGATGCTGATAAAAGAATGTAATCAATAAATAAATAAATTAATTATGGGCCGGACTTTTCCGGCTCATAATTGTTATAAAACCAATACATCATGGCAGAAGAAAATTTTTCTCCGCAACAAAGCCTGCAATTAATTGACAGTATGATTAATCAGGCAAAAAACCGTTTTAGCGAAAATGGTTTTTTGTATTTATTATGGGGCTGGCTAATTTTATTCTGCTCGGTAGGGCATTTTGTTTTACTGAAATTAAATTGGTTTACTCACCCGGAAATAATTTGGAACAGTTGGATACCGGCGGTAATATTTCAGTTTATTTATCTCTCTAAAAAAAAGAAAAAAGAACCCCTAAAAACTTACAGCGAATACCTTATTAGTTACATCTGGGTAAGTTTTGGTATTTGCATGTTTGTACTTAGTATTATATTATCCAAAATAAATGGTTGGGAAAGGATGAGTTCATTCTTATTGATGCTTTATGGCGTACCCACTTTCTTATCAGGCATAGCAATGCAATTTAAGCCATTAAAGATTGGAGGTATAATTTGCTGGGCTTTGGCTGTACTCTCCACTTTTTTTTTACCAATATACGGGTTGCTTTTAGTGGGTTTGGCCATTATTTCGGCATGGATTTTCCCCGGTTATCTTTTAAGAAAAAAATATAATCAACAAAATAACTGATTATGGAAGAAAATAAAATGACAGAACAGGAAAGCTTGCAGTTAATAAGCCAGATGATTAACAAAGCAAAAAACAGTTACCTCGATTCTGGCATTGGGCCCATATTATGGGGAACAGTAATTTCAGTTTGCAGCCTCGTAACTTTTTTTCAAATTAAATACGGGTTTGATTTGCCTTTTGATATTTGGTTATTAACTCTTATAGCAATAGTGCCCCAAATTTTTATTGCTGTTAAACAGAGCCGTTTAAGAAAGGTAAAAGGCTACGATCATAAAATTATAGATTATGTATGGTTTTGCTTTGGTATTTCTATTTTTCTGTTAATTTTTATTAATGCAAATGTTATACGCCAGCTCAACCCTGTTTTTCAAACCTACATAGATTTAAAAGGGGTAAAGCCACCATTTAATTACAACAGTTTTGATACATCTTTCTTTTTATTATTGTATGGTATACCTACAATTATTACAGGTGCCTGTAATAATATGCGGCCAATGTTTTACGGTGGTATTGCCTGCTGGGTTTGTTGTATAATTTCTGTGTATACCAAAATTGAATGGGATATGTTGTTAACAGCTATTGCTGCAACTTCGGCCTGGCTTATACCCGGCATCATTATAAGAAACAAATTTTTAAAGAACAGCCAGAGTAATGTTTAAAGAACTGGATCCTATATTACATTCTCAATTACGGTTAGCAGTTATAAGTTTACTGATAAGTGTTAAAGAAGCTGAGTTTACTTTTTTAAAAGAAAAAACAAACTCCACTGCAGGCAATTTAAGTGTTCAGATTAATAAATTAAAAGAAGTGGAATATATTGAAGTAAATAAACAGTTTAAAGATAATTATCCTCAAACAACCTGCCGAATTACAAAAAAAGGGATTGATGCATTTGAAGGTTACGTAAAAGCGCTTCAGGAATATATGAATCCAAATGTAGAATAAAAAAGCCCTTTCTTTTTAAAGAAAGAGCTTTTTGTCTGTGCTTGGTTATCAAAACATTTTTATTTCCAGATTAATAATTTCGAGCTAAAGGTTTCGTTGTTGGCTATTAAACGAATAGTGTAATAACCATCGGTTAAAGTAGTAATATTATTAAGCACAATAGTGTTATTGCCTACAAGTAATTGTGCCTGCTGCCTTAGTACAATCTTGCCTGTAGCATCAAAAACAGAAATATCACCCACCACTGCTTTAGCTGATTTAATTCTTATTTGCGCATTATTGCTTGACGGGTTGGGGGAAATAATCATTCCATTATTTTTCCAGTCAGAAACTTTTACAGATACAGTATTGGTAATCTTCATATCATGATCAATATCTAAAATCCTTAAACGGTAATAAATATATTTAGTATTAAAAGTTGTAACAATATCTGTAAACTTATAATGCTGTACAGAAGTCAGGTTATTGGCTTTTACATTTCCCGCAACTTCAAAATTAACGCCATCAAAACTTCTTTGTATTTCGTAGCTGTCAAGGTTATGTTCCTGTAAACTGGTCCAGCTGATATTTGATTTGCCTTCATAATAATTTACAGCAAGGTCAGTTAGCGAAACGGGCAGTGTATTGGTGGCTGGTATATTAAAGCAACCAAATTTTGAGCCGTATTGTCTTGTTGGCTGAATACTGATGCTACTGCAATTGCTGGTGGGCGCTTTGTAGTCGTATCCCATTCTGAAAGAAATAACAGATTGGGGGTTACTGTAAACAGTTTTTTCTATAACCTCTTCACATCTGGAAACACCATTTCTTTCCGTAGTACTGCCATAAGTTAATAACCAGCCGCCATTATTACCACTGCTTGTTAACTCTGTAGTGGCAGAACCATAGTTTACCGGGTCGGCTCCAATTATTTTTACATAACCTATTTCTTTAAACCACCCACCGGTACCCTGTGTACTTCCATCCATATCAAAATGTAAAAAATTAAGATTGGCAACTGCTATTTCGCTACCAGGAACAGGTGCTGCATTACCCGAATAGTGGGTATAGAATTTTACACTAAACTCAACATATCCGCTGCGGTTTGTACATGAAAGAACCTGATCGGGTGCAATACGTGGTGCAAATAATGCTATCTGTGTACCGGCAGTATTGGTTTCATTGGCAGCGTCATCATCATCAATACTTGGGCTTGATGCTCCGGCCATTGTAGCATTAACCGTTGCATCAATTGAAACTACTGCATCTAAATTTAAACTGGGAATAGCATTGTTAAATTTGTATTTAGCTCCAACGGTTAATGCTGTTCCGGTTCCGGTAATCTGTACTGCATTTCTAAAGTCAGATACAGGGGCAGAGCTTCCGTTGCAAACATCAAAACCTGAGGTAGTACAAACTTGGGCATGTAAAATAATTGTAGCAAATAGTGCAAAAGCGAGGGTAATAATCTTTTTCATCTTGTGTGATTTTGTGGTTAAAATTTACAGAGTTTTTTTGCTCAAATTTTTAAGCATCAGGTAAAATCACAGCATAATGGATGCGGTAAAGCGGAGCTTTTTTCAAAAGATAATTGTACGGATATTGCAATTAAGCAATACAATAAATTTAATTTAAACTATGGGAGTGTGTGGTTGAATCAAGAATACGGTAAGAGGGATAAGCCGATGCAAACATAACTGATTTTTTTTTACTGTGCAAGTTTTTTCTCTTTTTTTTTGAATTACCATCTTAAATTTGCGAACAAATAGTAGCAATATCCGTTTACCTTTATATTCATTTAATAATATGCCGGTAATACTCAGTGTTAATCATCTTTCCAAAAAATTTAAGGATTTAACTGCGGTTGACGATCTTTCCTTTACTGTAAATGAAGGGGATGTGTATGGCTTTCTTGGCCAGAATGGAGCAGGTAAGTCTACTACAATCCGGATGTTACTTTCTCTGGTAAAACCAACTTCAGGCGAAATAAATATTTTTGGCAAAAATTTATTTACACATCGCAGCCAAATATTGCAACAAACAGGCGCAGTAATTGAAAAGCCCGATCTGTATAAATATCTTTCTGCTTACCAGAATCTGTTCATATTTGCAAAAATGAGCGGGATAAAAGTTACCCGTACATTAATAATGCAGCAATTAAAAATAGTTGGACTTGAAGAGAGGGCGCAAAGTAAAGTAAAAACTTTTAGCCAGGGAATGAAACAACGGCTGGGCATTGCAGTTGCATTAATACATAACCCCGGTTTAATTATATTAGATGAACCCACTAATGGATTAGATCCCCAGGGAATAGCCGATATGCGTAATCTTATTTTACAATTAAGTAAAGAGAGGGGAAAAACAATTGTGGTATCGTCGCACCTGTTAAGCGAAATAGAGATAATTGCCAACAGGATACTTATAATTAATAAAGGGAAAAAGGTGGTGGAAGGAAGTGCTGCCGAATTACTGGATCCTGAAAAAACAATAATTCAAATAGAATCTTTAAATAATGAAGATGCAAAAAGTAAACTTACCCGGTCAAAATGGGCTTCATTTCTTTTACCATCACAGGATATAATTAAATTGCAAATGAGTAAAACATTAATACCCGAACTGGTAAGCGATTTAGCAGCAATGAATGTGGGCATATTATCCATTCAGCCAAGACATTCTTTAGAAGATTTTTTTCTTTCATTAACAACTCAGCAAAATCATGTGGACATTATTAAAAATTGAGTTGTTTAAAATTTCGAGGAGGCCACGCACTTATATAGCGTTTGCTGCAATTGCAGCAATTGTTTTTATTTTTCAGTTTGCTTTTAAAGCCGATGGACAGAACTATATGGACATGATGCTGCAAAGTGTAAAAGATACTTTTGAATTTGAAAGAGTAAAAGCCATCAACGGTTATTTTATGTGTTACATCATCCTGAATACTTTATTAATTCAGGTTCCAATACTTGTAGCTTTAATAGCTGCCGATTCTATTTCGGGAGAAGCAAATATGGGTACGCTACGCCTGCTTATTTCCAAACCAATAAGCCGTACACAATTAATTTTAGTAAAATTTGCCGCAGCAACAATTTTCACAGTTTTATTATTATTGTGGATGGCCATAACCTCTTTGGTATTCAGCCTGTTGATTTTTGGGGCAGATGATATGTTGATTTTTCGTTCAAAAGGAGATGAGTCGCAGATATTATTAATCACTAAAGATGATATTGTTTGGCGCTACATTGCTGCATTTGCTTATGCAACAGTAGCGCTTACCGTTATTGCTGCACTGGCATTATTCCTGTCGATTTTTGCAGAAAATTCCATTGGGCCAATAATTGCTACGGTATGTATTGTAATTGTATGCACCATAATTTCCAATATCAATGTTCCTGTAATTGATAAAAATGTAAAACCATTTTTATTTACTTCTTATCTGGTAGGCTGGAAAGGATTTTTTTATATTAACACTACCGAAGATGGTGAAACAATAAAGGGGAGTATTGAAAACTGGCCTGCAATACGTAAAAGTTTATTCATTTTACTGTCGCACATTTTTATTTTAGTTGCTGCATCTATTATTGTTTTTAAACGAAAAGATATCCTCTCCTGATATGAAAAAAAATAGCTTAATCCTTTTATTGGTCATTACACATTATCCTTTGCTTTTAAAAGCTCAGGATGTAAATCTTTTAATACAAAAAGTAAAGGCTAAAATTGAAAAAGTAAATGATTATGAAGCTTCCGGAAAAATGAAAACCAACGTAATTTTTTTAAAAATTCCCGTAGCTACAGTAAAAATTTATTTTAAAAAACCCAATAGCCTTAAAATTAAAAATGAAAAAGGGATTTCCTTTGTACCAAAAGGAGCAGTTAATATCAATTTAAATAATATTATCAGTAGTGGTAAGTTTACAGCCCTTGATGCCGGTACAGATAAAATTGGGGGTATAACAGTAAAAGTGGTAAAACTTTTACCCGACGATGATAATGCAGATGTAGTGCTTTCCACCTTGTATATTGATGAAACCAATTTAATCATCCGTAAAGCAAAAACCACCACTAGGGAAAATGGCAGTTACGAATTAGAAATGAGTTATGGAAAATATGCTGAATATGGTTTGCCGGACAAAATCATTTTTTCATTTAATACCAAAGATTATAAACTGCCCAAAGGCGTAACTTTTGATTTTGATGATGGTTCTGAGACCAAAAAAACAGTAGATAAAACAAAAAGCAAAAAAGGGAGGGCAGAAATTACATTTAATTCATACAGCATAAATAAAGGCATTGCCGATTCTGTTTTTAAGTAAAAATAAATGCAACTATTAACCGATAAATTGTATCTTAATAAAAAAATATAATTATGGCAATTTTAAAAGTAATCGAAATTTTAGCTAACTCAAAAAAGGGTTGGGAAGATGCTACTCAAAATGCGGTAAAGCATGCTGCAAAATCTTTACGCAATATTAAAGGGGTAAACGTAAGTAACATGAGTGCAAACGTTGATAAAAAAGGCACTATTACCGAGTTTAGGGTTAATGTAAAAATTAGTTTTGAAGTGGAGTAAACGGTTTTTCAGTTGATGGTTATTTATTGCAGATAACCATCAACTGTTTAAAATCCCTAAAGCTGTTCTTTTACTAACTGCCCGGTTTAATTCATTAGCCATAATATATTTTTAAAGTGGTATTGGTAAATGTATCTCAAGGGTACAATTTGTCTGGTTTATTAAACTTACTTTTGAACAACTAATATTTGTTTACAAATACTTTTAAATTCACTTTTGCAAAGTATGTTAACCCATAAGCATGCCTAAAAAAATTATAGCAGTAAGTAGTTTGTTAATCTCAATAATTGCCTTTTCTTTTTTTACCGCTAAAAAAACAATATCAGGCCAATTGGTTAAAAATTATTACTTGGAGCAAACACAATTATTTATAAACGATTTACAAAAATTTAAGAAAAATATTTCCTCTAACAACAGCAAAACAATTCAAAATAGTTTTTTAGTAAGTAGGAATAGTTATAAAAAGACAGAGGCACTTATTGAATACTACTTTAATTATTATGCAATACTACTTAATGGAGCACCCATACCTTATTTTGAAGAGGATGATCCGGATACAGGGCAGCTTGAGCCAGCCGGGATGCAAATTATAGAAGCACTAATTTTCCCTTTGTATAACCAAAGTAAAAAAGCAGCATTATTGGAAGCAACCGATAAGTTAATTACTGCCGCAAACACAATGCTGCAAACCAATGAATCTTTTGCTTTTAATGATGAATATATTATTGATGCAGTTATTGAAGAGCTTTATAGGATAACAGCCCTTGGTGTTACCGGGTTCGACGCTCAATTATCTTACAACGGATTAAACGAGTGTAAAGCTGCATTAACAGGGGTGCAAAATATCCTTACTTACTACAAAGAAAATTTTAATAATGTTGATAAAGGCAACTTTACTAAGTTAAATAAAATTTTTACCGAAGCTTCATTATACCTTGATAAAAACACCAATTTTGATACGTTTAATAGGATGGATTTTATTCAAAATTATTTAACACCAATTACAAAAATAGTAACAAGGTTTAAGTTAGAAAATAATTTTACCGCTAACAAGTCTGGCAGGTATTACAGTACAATAAAAAAAAATAATAGCCTCTTTGCCCCGTTTAATTTTGATGCGAACAAATATTTGGACGACAACAAAACATCTTTTGAGCGTATAGAATTAGGCAGAAAATTATTTTTTGACACCCAATTATCTATTGATAATAAAAGAAGTTGCGCCACCTGCCACCGACCCGATAAAGCATTTACAGATGGTTTAAAAACAAGTATTGCATTAGATGGGCATTCTGCTTTGCCCCGAAATGCACCAACATTATGGAACGTGGTACTGCAACGCAATTTATTTTTAGACAACCGCAGCCGCAGTTTAGAGGACCAGGTAATGCAGGTACTAAATAATAAAAAAGAAATGCATGGCTCTGCCCAGGCAGCTGCAGAAAAAATTATTATACAAAAAGAATATACAGAAATATATAAAAAGGCTTACGAAAACGCCCCCTTATCCGAGGCGGCTAATAATATATGTAATGCCGTTGCTTGTTTTGAACGTACATTAATTGCATTAAACTCAAAGTTTGATATGCACATGAACGGGCAAAAAAAAATGCTGGCAAATGAAATTAACGGATTTAATCTTTTTATGGGCAAAGCAAAATGTGGTACTTGCCATTTTACGCCACTTTTTAACGGATCAAAACCACCCCGGTATTATTATACCGAAAGTGAAGTAATTGGTACCCCCCAAAAAAATATAAAACAAAATGCTTCAATAGATATTGACGAAGGCAGGTTTGCCATAACCGGTTTGCCCATGCATAAATATGCTTTTAAAACACCCACATTACGTAATGTAGCACTTACAGCACCTTATATGCATAATGGCGTTTTTACAACGCTGGAGCAGGTGGTGGATTTTTACAATGCAGGTGGCGGAAAAGGGTTAAAAATAGCCCCCGAAAACCAAACCCTGCCATTTGATAAACTTAATCTTACCAAAAAAGAAAAAAGTAATTTGGTTTTATTTATGAAAGCATTAAGCGATACAGTAATTGCCGATTAATTTTTTTCTTTATCCATAACTTCTATACATCTTCTTTATACCCTCCTTTTTCAAAAATCTGCACAAATAAAAAAATCCTTATTTATTATAGTATAGTTACTTGGTGTTTTTACTATAATCATAACTTGTTTGCCTTTTTTAGCAGAAACTTAAGTAAGTCCTTATTAAAAAATAATAATTGGTTTCTTACTACGTTTCAGTAGTTAAATGACTACAAAAACCCAAAAATCCAATTCATGAAGAAAATTAATACTTTATTAATTGCCTCTATTTGCTTACTTTTTACCTCTGCTGCTAAAGCAGATGATGTAATTTTTTCTTTTGGCACAAACAATGCTGCTACTACCAACATCTGGAGCTATATTGGTGGGGGCACTAATTTAGATGGTAATACTGCATGGAAATTAAACGGATATAACGAAGCTACTTTGGGCTGGTTAGCTAATAACAAGGCGGCTTTGGGTTTTGGTGTAAACCCCCCTGTAAGAAATACAGCAATACCCGAAAACACAACTATTGGTGGCGGTGGTGCTACAGGAGCAAGGTACCCTACACTTTATTTTAGAAAAACAGTAAATATAACCGCACCCAATTTAGCAACCTACATCAACTTTTTACTTAGGTCTAAATTTGATGATGGCATAGTTGTTTGGGTTAATGGGGTGGAAGCCTACAGGGGTAATATGCCTGCAGGTACCATTAACTATGCAACTTTAGCTCCTGTTGCAATTGCAAATAACGGTGCAGATATATATCCCACTACAATAAGTTCGTCTCTATTCACAGCAGGTAATAATGTAATTGCTGTAGAAGTACACCAAACTTCATTAAGTAGCAGCGATTTGTTTATGGATATGGAATTAACCGGGGTTAATACGGCTAATTTAACCAGGGGTCCGTATTTACAAATTGGAAACGAAACAGGCGTAACATTACGTTGGAGAACAAGCGCCGCAACAAATTCAAGGGTAACATGGGGTACTGTAAATGGGGTATATCCAAATACTGTAGATAGTACAACTGTAACTACAGAGCACACGGTACGTATAAGTGGCTTAACAGCCGATTCAAAATATTTTTATACAATTGGCTCAACCTCAGGTGTTATACAAGGTGCCGCCGATAATTATTTTATTACATCACCATTAAGTACATCTACCCGTAAAACCCGTATTTGGGCCATTGGCGATTGTGGTAACGCATCTACCAACCAAATAGATTCTAAAAATGCTTTTAAAAGCTTTATTGGTACTAATGAAGTAGATGCCTTAATTACTATAGGCGATAATGCTTATAGTTCTGGTTTTGATACTGAATTTCAAGCAGAATTTTTTGATATTTATAAGGATGATATTTTAAAATATTATAAACTTTATCCAACACCGGGTAACCACGATTATGGTAATTCATCTGCTAATACTGGCGTAAGAAACAACGCTTATTACAATAGTTTTGATTTACCAACAACAGGTCAATGTGGTGGCCTGGCATCGGGTACTGAGGCGTATTATTCTTTTGATATAGGTAATATACATTTTCTTTCTTTAGATAGTTACGGTAAGGAGAACGCAAATACCACTAATTTATATGATACAACTGGTGCACAAGCGCTTTGGGTTAAAAACGATTTAGCTGCTAATACCAAGCGTTGGGTTGTAGCTATTTTTATCACCCGCCTTATACCATGACAAGCCATAATAGTGATACCGAAACTGGCGATTTAGGCAGGGTGAGGGAAGAGTTTATCAGGATATTAGAAAGATATGGGGTAGATATGGTTTTGTGCGGCCATGCCCATGGGTACGAAAGAAGTTATTTACTAAAAAATTATTACAAGCAAACTACCGGTGGGGCAAGTTTACTGGAAACAGATTTTAATATTACCAACCATACAGCAACCCAAAACAATCAAAATGCAATGTATAATGGTGCCGCAAACTCATGTCCATATACATACACTTCTGGCAAATACAATCATGGTAGTGTGTATATAGTTTCTGGTTCTGCAGGTCAATTAGGTGGCCAACAAGGCGCTTACCCCCACAATGCCATGTATTACAGCAACAATACACAGGGCGGTTCTTTTTATTTTGAGGCAGACAGCAACAGGCTGGATGCTAAATTTATTTCTTACACTGGTACAGGTGGCACCGTTGCCGCGTTTGTAAGGGATCAGTTTTCTATTTTTAAAGATGTAAGAAAAAGGCAAACAATTAATGTAACGCAAAGTACACCTTCAGTTTTAACAGCATCCTGGAGAGGTGGGTACTACTGGCCAAATAATGGCGGTGCTACTACACAATCAGTAACTGTAAATAATAATGCCGTAGGTACATTTCAATATATAGTAAGGGATTCGGCAGTTAATGTATGTATTGCCGATACATTTGATGTAATAGTATCCAGCGTTCTTCCAGTTACACTTACTTCTTTTTCTGCTACATTAAATCAAAACAAGGTTGTATTAGATTGGGTTACTTCTCAGGAAATTAATAACAGGTATTTTACTTTAGAAAAATCAAACAATGGTATAAATTTTAATTATTTGGCAAAGATAAATGCCGCAGGTAACAGTAACTCTGTTACTAGTTATCAGTTTATAGATGCTGCACCTTTTGATGGTATTAATTACTACAGGTTATCGCAAACAAATATGGATGGTGTAAGTAAGTATTTTGAAGTTAAAAAAATAAACAATAAATCAAACAAAGATTTTTACAGCACAATATATAATGTTGGTAACAACAAAGTGAATATTACTATTACCAGTAACAAAACCGATAATGTTTCCTTACGGGTAATAGATGTGCAGGGTAAAACTTTATTGCAAAATAATATTGTGGTGCAAAATGGTAATACTACAAATCAAGTAACCATCCCTTCGGGAATTTATGTAGTACTGCTGGTAAATAAACAGGGTAATACAATAACCAATAAAATAACCGTAGAATAAAAAAAATAAAAATAAATAATTATAAATCGGCTTGTTTTTTTAACAAGCCGATTCTTCGGTATCTGATAAAAACCAATCTTATGAAAAAGATTTTTACACTATTGTTAACCCTGTTGATTGTATTGTTATGCAACCAGGTAAAGGCAAATGATACACTAGTACGTTTTGGTCAAAACCTGGTGGGTGCTGCCCAGTGGAGTTATAAAGGTGGCGGTACTAATTTAGATGCTGTACCAACCTGGAAAACGTTGGCTTATGCGGAACCGGGCTGGCTTACTGCAAGGCCGCAGGCTTTTGGCTTTGGCACAAACCCGCCTGTACGTAATACAGCAATACCCGAAGATGCCACCGCAGGTGGCGGCGGTGTACCTGCAACAAGGTACCCTACTTTGTATTTTAGAAAAGTAGTGAATGTAACAGCACCTCAGTTAACCTCCTATTTGGATTTTATCGTGCAATCAAAATTTGATGATGCTATAATTGTTTGGGTAAATGGGGTGGAAGCTTACCGGAATAATATCAGTACAACACCTGCATTGTATGCAACCTTGGCAGATGGGGGAATTGCAAACAATGGTGCAGATATTTATACGTCTAATATACCCAAGTCATTGTTTATAGCTGGTAATAATATCATAGCTGTTGAAATTCATCAATCTTCATTAACCAGTTCCGATTTATTTTTCGATTTTCAGTTAATAGGAAATACTTCACCAGGCAATTTAGGGCGGCCATTTACCATGCGCTATAATAATGCCAGCGAAAAGGGCAATATTTTATTTGTAGCCAATAATATTATAACTACAATTGGTGTGCCAACAAATGAAGTACCGCCTGGTGGTACAGCAGAGAATAGTGGTAATACTGGTGCTTATATTGACATAGATAATATTACTAGTAACCAATTCAACCTGGGTTCATCATGGAAATGGTTTAGTACCGGGGCACTTCCCGCCGCCAACTGGAATACCGCTGCCTATAGTGATGCAGTCTGGGCAGCAGGAAATGGCGAACTTGGATATGGGGACGGGGATGAGATAACCTGTATCCCTTATGGCTGCAATGGAAATGTTTGTAACCCTACAAATGGGTGTAATAAATACTGGACTTATTATTTCAGAAAAACAATTAACATTACTTCCTTAGCTGGCATTAATCAATTTCTTTTTAATTTTAAAAGAGATGATGGTATTGTTGTTTATGTAAATGGAACCGAGGTATTTAGGGATAATATGCCAACAGGTGCTATTGCTAATAATACCCCGGCATCTTCTAACATTAGTGGGGCGGCAGAGTCAGCAATAAATACGTTTACACTTGCAGGCGTTGGGCCTTTTGTTGTGGGTAATAATGTTATTGCTGTAGAAGTGCATCAGGATGCCCAATCGGGCAGCGATATTACCTTCGATATGGGTTTAGACATGGTAAGTGATAATGGGACTTTCTCATCTTCCTCTGCCGATTTAAATTTACCATCTTCTTGCTCAGAAGTTTTATTTGCAGGTTTATATTGGGGTGCAACTTTGGGTGGTACCAATAGCCCGGGCTGGCGGGTTGGGTACGATACTGTAAAATTAAAAATACCAGGGGCAGGGGCATATATTAATGTAGTATCTACTCAAACTGATTTACATGATTATGCAATACCTGTTGCCTCTCAAAACCATATTGGTTATTCCGCTTTTAAAGATATTACCTCACTGTTAAATAGCACCAATGCCAATGGTACGTACATCATTGCCAATATGGTTGGCCCAACAGGGCTTAATAACTGTGCAGGCGGCTGGGCAATTGTTATTGCGTATAAAGATTTATCCAATCCCATAGCCAGAAACCTGGTGGTTTTTGATGGGGCTTCGTTTGTTACCAGTTCTACTTTTGTGGATGTACCTTTTGGGGGGTTTCAAACACCCGTAGTAGGGCCTGTTTCAGCCGATTTTGGTGTAATTTGTTATGATGGCGACCGAAATAATACAGATGGTTTTTTCTTTAAGCAGGATTCTGCAGTGGCGGGTACTTATTTAGATATGGCCTCGCCCTTTAATGCTATTTCTACTAGCGGATCTTCAGGAGATTCGTGGAATAGTACCATATCCAATTTAAACAGTGTGGTTACTACAAGGAACCCGGCACATAATAACACTCTGGGGTACGATGCTGATATCATCCGGTTAAATAATCCCCTTAATTTCAATCTTAACAATAACAGGACTTCTGCCCGTTTACGGTTAAACTCTGGCGGGGAAAAATACTATTTACACGTAATAACCTCTGCAATATCTGTGGCTACACCGGTTTTTAGGGGCGGTATTACATCAAGCGATTTAAATGGCGGGGCAAATTTTGCACCCGGCGATTCTTTGCGATATGTTATTAACTGGCAAAACAGGGGTAGCGATACTGCTATAAAAGTTTACGTTGTAGATACCATTCCACAAAATGTAACGTATAAAAGAAACTCATTAAAAATTGGTGCAGTGCCAAAAACTGATGCCATAGGAGATGATGAAGCAGAGTGGGACTCAGTAGGTAACCGGGTTATATTCAGGATAGGTACGGGTGCCACACCCACGGTTGGTGGGCAGGTTTTACCTAATCCTTTGCTAGGCAATAATGGCACGGTAACTTTTGATGTAAATGCTATAAATATTTGTGCATTACTCAAGTGTAATGCTGCTGTATTAAACAAGGCATATACCTATTATACAGGAAAAACTTCTGGCGAAGATTATAATGATATTATTGCCTCTGCGGCTGTAGGCTGTGCTGCTGCCGGCCCTATACAGGATACTATAATTGGCACATGCTATTCGCAAAAAGATACGTTGCTTAATAACAGGTGTTTAGGTACTGCCGTTGTACTGCCAACGGGCAATTACCCTGGCTATACTTTTTATAGAAATATGCCATTTATTCCGGCAAATGTTTTTTCGCCACCAAACACACCTATTACCGCAACCCGTACATATTATGCAAGGATATTAACTAAGGATGGGTGCCTTGATACAGTAGTTTTAAAAGTAAGGATTGTTAACTGTTTAGATATTGACGATGATGATGATGGCATACCCGATTATGTGGAAACCATGAATACTTTGGCATTTGGAGATCATGACCTTGATTTGATACCAAACTGGAATGATGCACAATACCCGGGAAGGGTGGATTATAATGGTGATTTGGTAGATGACAGGTTTGATGCCGGTGCGGATGCTGATAACGATGGGGTGCCAAATTATTACGATAAAGATTTTGTATTTGGCGGATCGTTTATTGATGTAAATAACGATGGCGTAAATGACAGATACGATACCGACTTAGATGGTATAATAAATCAGTTTGATAGCGATAGCGATAACGATGGCATACCAGATGTTATTGAATCTTATGGTGTGGATGCAAATGGCGATGGTGTTATTGATAATTATTCGGATACAGATGGAGATGGGTTTTCTCAAAACGTAGATGGTAGTGCCGGTGGCACAAATGCATCGGGAAGAGGACTTGATTACATAGATCTTGACGGCGATGGAATTGGCAATGCAATTGATTTAGACAGTGATAATGATGGCATACCAGATATTACAGAAGCCAATGGCGCCGATACCAATAATAATGGATTGGTTGATGGTACATTTGTCGATTTTGATATTGATGGTTTTCAGGATGCACTTGATGGTGATGCAGATTTAACCGCAGGAGCCGAAAATACAGCCGGAGCATTATTATTATCTGGTGCAGATGTGGTTATTGATGGCCGTGCCGATACCTGGCCCAATAAAAATTTAGACCGTGACTTTAGGCCTAATGCTTATGATTTGGATAGCGACGGAGATGGTATAGTAGATGTAATAGAAGCAGGGTTAACCGATGCAAATTTTGATGGAATTGCAGATGGTGTAATTGGAACAAACGGCTGGTCTGCCACTGTTGCTGCACTACCAGCTTTAAACCTTAGAAACACCGATGCTTCGGGTAATGCTGATTATTTAGATATAGATAGTGACGATGATGGGATACCAGATAATATAGAAGGGATGTCAACAGCCGGATATATTAGGCCAACATCTTTGGCAGATAGTGATGGTGATGGATTAATTGATCATTACGATAATTTGCCACTTATTTTTAGCGGGGCAGGCATATTTGTTTACGACCACGATGGCGATGGCGTACCCGATTACAGGGATTTAGACACCGATGGCGATGGCCAGGCAGATATAATAGAAGGGAATGATTTTAATCTTAACGGATTAATGGATGATATTGTAACCTTAACCGGTTTGGATACCGATGGAGATGGTTTGGATAACCGTTTCGATTCCTTAAACTCAGTTATCAATTTAAAAGGTACATCATTCAATATGGGTACAGGGGGTACTACCTCACCCTTAGGCGATCCTGCCCCCGGTGCAAGATGCCCGGTGCAAAAGAGGGTAGTTGCACAAATAAACAGGGATTGGCGTTTTGTATTGGTTGTACTTCCTGTACAGTTTCTTAAGTTTACAGGTGCAGCACAAAATAATCTTGTACCACTAAGCTGGACAATAATAGCCTTAAACGATGTTGACCATTTCGAAGTTGAACGAAGTACCGACAATGTTACTTACTTAAATGCTGGAAATGTAAACGATGCGGTAAAATTAAACCAACAGCAAAGCTTTGGGTTTACAGATGATATAAGCGCAATAAGCAATGATATTATTTATTACAGGCTTAAAGTAATTGGCAAAGCAGGAGAAATAAAATACAGCAGTGTTTTGATTGTAAGAAGGGTACCATCCAAAACGCCTGTAACTATAATGCCTAACCCTGCAAATGGTTACGTAACGGTAAATTTATCTGTTGATAAAAACATTCAGGCAACAATTTCATTAATAGATAAAGTAGGCAGAAAAGTTTTAAGCCAAAACGAAAATTTAACCAAAGGTTTTAATACTATTAATTTAAAGCTTGATAAATTTAGCGAAGGCATTTATGCAATAATAATTGAAACCCCTGCGGAAAGAATTGTTAAGCAGTTAATGATAATTAGATAGTTTACTAAAACGAATTGAATAAAAAAAAGGGCCTTATGTTTTTCATAAGGCCCTTTTTTATTAAGCAAAAAATTTATTCCTCGGCAATTTTTTCATCTACAGCCCTGGCAAGCATACCGGCACTTATTTTTTTAAGAGGATTTTTGTATTGCTCATCAAATTCTTTCCGACTGTTTATAATATCCACACATTTAAAAATGGCTTCCCTAAATGATGCTTCATCAGCCTTGCCTTTCCCGGCAATGTCAAAAGCCACTCCATGGTCAGGTGATGTTCTTACAGCTTTTAGCCCGGCAGTATAATTTACACCTTCGCCAATGGCAAGCGATTTAAAAGGTATCAGCCCCTGATCGTGGTACATGGCCAGTACAGCATCAAATTTTTCATGTTGCCCCCTTGCAAAAAATGCATCGGCCGGGTATGGACCAAAGCAAAAAATATCTTTTTGTTTGGCATCTTTTATAGCAGGCTTTATTATCTCTTCATCTTCTTTACCAATTAATCCTTCATCACCGGCATGGGGGTTTAAGCCAAGTACGGCAATTTTAGGTTTAGTTATTCCAAAATCCTTTTTTAATGAGCTGTTGATTATTTGCAGTTTACTTAAAATGTTTTCCCTGGTAACGTACTGAGCTATATCTTTTATTGCCACATGCTCTGTAAGCAATGCCACTTTAATATTTTCTGCCACCATAAACATGGCAACATCGGCAGCATCAAATAAATTTTTTAAGTAAGGGGTGTGTCCGGTAAAATTAAATTGCTGGCTCTGTGTATTTTTTTTATGAATAGGTGCTGTAACTAATCCATTTATCTTGCCATCTTTTAAAGCCTGGGCAGCAACAGTTAAACTTTTTATTGCATAATTTCCACCAATTTCGTTTAGTGTACCTGGGGTAATACTCGCTTCTTCTTCCCAGCAATTAAACAGGTTTACCTGTTTGTGATTAATACGGTTAAATTCTTTTATGCTGATAAAATTGATATTAATATCGGGCAAACTTTTCCGGTAAAAATTAAGCACTTTGTTATTGGCAAAAATAACCGGGGTACATATTTCCAATATCCTGCTATCGCCCAGTGTTTTTATTATTAACTCTATACCTATACCATTAACATCGCCACAGGTAATGCCAATAACAGGTTTGTTTTCTACTATCAAACTCATATTGATTTTGTATTAAAAAGTAAAAATACAATAACTATAATTAAATACTTAAAAGAAGCTTTGCAGCATAAGTGAAATATAACAACAAAGCAGCCTTTTGGGCTGCTATTATTGTTATAAGTATAAGGGGTTAGTATACTATTGTTTAATTAATCTTATTGTTTTTGGCGTTGCTCCGGCCGAATAAGTTGTAACCTGGTAAGCACCGGTAACCAATGATTGGGTATTTAAGGTGATTTTATTAATGCCGGGGATTAATTGAACAGTTTGACGCTGTATCATTCTACCTGTAAAATCAGCAATGCAGATGATAACCTGGGATTTTTCTCCTGTATTTATTTTTAATACTGCATTTTCTTTAGCAACCGGGTTAGGGCTTATATTCAGTATTTCAAATCCTTTTGTTTTAAGCATTAATAATATGGTGCTGCTGTAATAAAATTTACCATCAGCATCTGTAATTTTAATGCGGTAATAATTTAAACCACTTACAGGGTGTTCATCAATAGTATCAAATGGTTGTCCGCATCTTGCCTGGTCTGCTGTAATAGTTGCAATAGGAATAAAATGCTGTGCATCACTGCTTCGCTGTATTTCAAATATTACTTTGTAGGACGTACAGTTTGCTTTCCAGCTTAAATAATG
>JAYSTT010000314.1:0-3337 GCA_043719495.1 Ferruginibacter sp.
TGGCCACCGGTAAATTGCGGGTTTTGATCAACCTGTGTAAATACCAGATTATTTTTTTGAATTAGAAGTTCTTTTTCCTGCATCATTTCATTTTCAACAGCTAAATTTGTTTTCAGTCTTTCTGCATAATTCAGCTTTTCCAGGGTTTGTTGTTGTGTGTTGAGTTTTTGTTTTAATTCTATAAGTTGCTTTTCCTGTATTTTTTTATCAACAACAGATTTTTTAAGGTTATTAGTTGCAACAATATATTGCAACTGTTTCTCTGTGTAATCCAGTTCAGCTTTTCTTTGCTGCTCCAGTAAAAGTTTTTGTTTTAAAAGCGAAATATTACTGCTGTCAAATTTCAGGGTATTTCTTAAAGCAGGCGGAAGATTTGGATCAGCAGGATCAGGTAATCTTTTTACTCTAAGTTTAAAAGTCCCGATAATATTATAACCATCATTTCTTAAAATTGTAATGGTAGCTTCTCCAGGAACCTGCTGAAAAACTAGATACTTTCCATCATAACCTGTCATTGCGCCCTGAGAAATATAAGCTACCATATCTTCAGGTCTTAAGTTATCTGATTCTATTGTTAAAAGATTTTCTATACCGATGTAAACCACGTTCATTTTATCGGCATCTACAGATGCAGTAGTTATGGTAATGCCCTCAGTATATGATAGCTCACATGCACCATCTACTCCTGCTTTCCCGTATTTGGCAATGGCTTCTGTTTTTTTCAGAAATGTAACTTGAAGAGACTTTGTAAACAATTGACTGTATTGTTGCTTAATATTCGTTTTTCCTTTACCTAAAATTTTACCATTAAATATTATTAAAGCCTTTTCAACATCTATAAACGGCGCATTGTCAGGGACAGTATCTTTAATCTTTGGTGATTTTTTTTGTTCCTCAATTATTGATGAGCCAGTAGCAGGAGCGACTATATTTTCAGTAACCTGTTTGGTTTTGGGAACTGTTGAAAAATTTTCTTTGATGGATTTTGCCTTAAATGTAAAAGCAGCAAATACCAAAACAGCCAGTGGTAAAACCATTAACCTGGCAAAATAACTAATGCGTGGGTTATCAATTTTAGTTAACATAAGGAGTCTGCGATTTATAGGTGAATAAAAAAAATTGTTGGCCAGTTCAAAGCTGTGTTTTGGATAGGCTGCCTGTAATATCATGGCGGCAAAAGCAGCGGTGTCACTGTCCTCCACGGCTTTTTTATCAGCAATAAATTCATGTATCATGTTAAGCTCTTTGCGGTACAACCAGTAAAAAGGATTGCACCAAAAAAACAGGAGTACTATATTGATAAATAGCTTGTCGTAGGTATGTCTTTCTTCTACATGCGCCAGTTCATGTTTAAATATTTTGTTGCCTGTGCTGGTTTCCATATCAATGTTATTGTTCCAGAAAATGTAATTTAAAAAAGAGAAGGGGGTGCTTTTGGCATCTGTATTTACGAGGGAAATTTTATCAATATATTGTTTTGGATATTTTTTTAAAAGGCTGAAAATGCTATACAGCGAATGCAAAAAAAGGAAAAGGAAAATAAGCGATACTATTAGGTAAACAAGTGGATATAATTGCTGATAGTCAAATGGATTATTTTTAGCAGATACGATAATATTATCCATATATTCATCGCTGTTACTAACTACCTGCAATACTTTTATTACACCGGTTTGCTGTTCGGTATGCTGTTGCCAGAAATTAATTTTTATTAAGGGCAGTAAAAGTGATAACAGCACCGATGCCATCAGGTAAAACCGGTTATATTTATGAAAAACTTTATTACGCAGCAGCAACCAGTAATAGCTAAACAAAATACCGGAGCAAATAATTACTTTTAAAAGATACCAGGCGACGGGGAGCATAATTATTAATTGAATGTTGATGGTTGAAAGTTGAATGTTACATTCGGTTCATTTTTTTTTGTTGTTTAGTCAACTTTCAACATTAAACCTTTAACCTTAAATTGTTTTTACTTCTTCTTTAACTGTTTCAACAACAACTCCAACTCATCCAAACTGATGTTATTTTCTTTTACCATAAAGGAAACCGCATTGCTGAAGCTGCCTTCAAAATAACCTTTTACCAGGCTCTTCATGGTGCTTTTACTATAAGTGTCTTTAGTAATAAGCGGATAGTACTGGTGTGTTCTTCCAAATACTGTAATGCCAATAAATTCTTTATCAACCAGAATTTTTACAATGGTGGCAACGGTGTTGTTGTGGGGTTTTGGTGCAGGAAGTTCTTCCAGTATTTCTCTCAGGAAGGCTTTATCTAATTTCCAAAGCACCTGCATTATCTGTTCTTCTGCTTTAGTAAGAATTTTCATTGTAGTTACTTTTTGTATTTCAATGTAAACATAAAACTAATAACTTAGTTTTACAACTATTTTATTAGTTATTCACATATTTTAACAAATGGTGAAGAAATTTTATTTTAAATGGGAGTGCGTAACAACTAAATTTGCCTAAACTGGTTTATTGGCTTTATACGCTAAGTAAAAGTTGAATAAAGATTTTAGGTAAAGAGTGGCTATTATTTCTTTTTACCAAAAAGAAATAATATGTAAGTATTCTTGTCAATGAAGCTAAGCGAAACTCTAAAGCTGCTAACCAGAAACAGTAAACACCAAATAGCAAACTAATTTATGTCTCAATCTATTGTTGAATTAAAAAATGTAAATATTTATCAGGGCAGCAGCCTTATTTTAAGTGATGTTAACATTAGTATAGATAAAGGTGAGTTTGTTTACCTGGTGGGTAAAACCGGAACGGGAAAAAGCAGTTTGCTTAAAACCATGTACGGCGATTTGCAATTAGTTGAAGGCGAAGGTTGGGTGGTAGGCCATAATTTAAAAGAATTAACGTGGAAGACAGTACCGTTTTTGCGCCGTAATCTTGGTGTGGTGTTCCAGGATTTTCAGTTATTAACGGATAGAAATGTAAACGAGAATTTAAAGTTTGTATTAAGAGCAACTGGTTGGAAAGATGAAAAATTAATGGATGAAAAAATTGCTGATGTATTTGAAAAGGTAGGCCTTAAGACGAAAGGTTTTAAAATGCCTTTTGAACTTAGCGGAGGTGAACAGCAGCGGGTGGATATTGCAAGGGCTTTACTTAACTCCCCCAAATTAATACTGGCAGACGAGCCAACAGGCAACCTTGACCCTGAAACCAGCGACGAGATTATGCAGTTATTGTTTCATATATGCAGAGATTACAACACTACAATTATAATGGCTACACATGATTACCTGGTGATCAATAAATTTCCTGCAAGAATGATTAAGACTGAACGAAATAAGGTTTGGGATAATGCTACAATTGAAATGTAAGAG
>JAYSTT010000315.1:0-3335 GCA_043719495.1 Ferruginibacter sp.
CGGATGATCTTTTAATGCCCTGGATATGGTAGAGATACTAAGCCCCAGTATCTCTGAAATTTTTTTCAAAGTAGTGTTGGTCATAAAGCAGCAGTAATAATGATAATAGAATGTAAGGTAAAAAAAAATTTGCACAACAACCGATTTCGCAAACAATTTCGCAAACGTTTGCAGCGAAAATACACTTTTGATTGCGTATTAATTACATAATTCGTTGTAATTTCATCTTTCAAGAATTATTTTTTGTTAAATTATCTATCATCTCTATTTTTTGCAATAATAAATAAAATACAGATGCAGCATTATACAAAAAAATATGTTCTTATTAAGTAGGTTATTTTTTCATTCCAAAAACCAAACGATTATGCTTCTTGCTATTATGAGAAAAGCTGCTATGCTTCTGCTGGCAGTAATCGGGTTTACAGCTTTTGCTAAAGCCCAAACGGTTACAGGTACTGTAACTGATGCTAAAGGAGATCCTGTTTCGGGCATCTCTGTTACTGTAAAAGGAACTACAAAAGGTACATCTACCAATGCACAGGGTGTATTTACATTAAATGGTGTTGCTAATGGCGCTACATTAGTTTTTACTGGTACAGGCTTTACTGCGCAGGAGGCAAAGGTTGGTAAAGGTGCAGTTAACGTAAGTATGGCTACAAGTACTTCAAATCTTAATGAGGTTGTTGTAATTGGTTACGGCAGTGTTCGTAAAAGAGATCTTACTGGATCAGTAGTTTCTGTACAGGCCAAAAATTTTAATAAGGGCCCTATTAGTAACCCTGATCAATTACTACTTGGTAAAGTTGCAGGTTTACAGGTTATAAATAACAGTGGGCAGCCAGGTGCATCAACTGTTGTAAAAATAAGGGGCAATAGTTCACTTCGTTCAGGTAACTCACCACTATATGTTATAGATGGGGTTCCTTTAGATGGAAGATCACCAAGGCCTAGTTTGGGAGTATCAGGAATTGGTTCTACACCAGATATTAATCCGTTAAACTTTTTAAACCCTGCTGATATTGTTTCAATGGACGTATTAAAAGATGCGTCAGCTTCTGCAATTTATGGTTCACGTGGTGCTAACGGGGTAATACTCGTAACCACCAAAAAAGGACAAAGTGGAGCGCCGAAGGTTGAGTTTAACGCAACTTATGGAATTAGTGGGGTAATGAGAAAAATAAAAGTATTAGATGCTGCTGGTTATCGTGCAGCACAATTAAGTAATCCTGCCTCTCAGAGATCTGACTCAGGTGTGAATATTGATCCATTCAAAGAAATACTTGCAAAAAATGCGGCTACCCAAAATTATACGGTGGCTATAAGCGGCGGTTCCGAAAATAGTAAATACAGGGCTTCTTTCCTAATATCTGATCAGCAGGGCATTATTAGAAAAAGCAGTTTGAAAAAGTATATTGCCAATTTTAACGGGCAAAATAAAATGTTAGATAAGAAACTAAGTTTTGATTATAATATTACATTAGCAAATCTTAATGAAAGAATTGCACCGGTATCAAATAATGCAGGTAGTGCCGGTAACTTAATTTCATTGGCATTAATTTGGAACCCTACATTGGCACTTAAAAGAAGTAATGGGTTATACAATCAGGCTAATCCAAGCGGCCAGGTTAATCCAATGGCACTATCCGATGCTTATAATGATCATTCTTCACTTTTACAATTGTTGGGCTCCTTCTCTGCGGCATATAAAATTACATCTGAGCTGGAGTACAGGCTTTTATACGGTGTTAATTATGGAACTGGTTCAAGAGAAACTGAGTTGCAGGGATGGATTGCTGCTACCGGCGGTGATGCAGATAACAGGGGGCTTGCTAATAATGCTGCTTCAACATTATCGTCTCAAACTATTACACATACACTAAATTATAACAAAGCCATAAGTAAAGATTTAAATTTAAATGCATTGGTGGGTTATGAATACTGGAAAACTGCTTTTAAAGGTAATGGTACCTATGTTTATCAGTTTGACTTAAACCTTAATCAGGCTGATGTGAATCCTAATTACCATTATTATGATAATATTCAGGATGGTAAGCCGGGAAATTTAAGAACCAGCTCATTTAAAGACCCTTCTGTTGAATTACAGAGTTATTTTGGAAGAGCCGTTTTAAATTATAAGGATAGATATTTATTTACAGGAACAATAAGAGCTGATGGATCAAGTAAGTTTGGTAAGAATAATCGATATGCTTATTTCCCATCTGCAGCAGTTGCCTGGAATATTTCAAGTGAAGGGTTTATGAAAAATTATTCATTTGTAAATTCTTTAAAACTGAGATTAGGTTATGGCCAAACGGGTAATCAGGAATTTAATCCGGTTGATGCCGCTTTACAGGTTGCAACTTATAACGGTTATAATAATTTGGCGAATAATCACTTTGGTAATGCTGATTTGAAATGGGAAACCGTAGCATCCATAAATGGAGGTATTGATTTCAATCTTTTCAAAAACAGGGTTTATGGATTTATAGATTATTTCAGCAAAAAAACTACTAATCCGATTTTAGATTTTGTTATTTCTCAGCCTACAGCTGGTAGCGGTACAATATTTAAAAATCTTGATGGAATTCAAGCTCAAAAAGGTACGGTTACCAATAAAGGAGTTGAAATCTCTTTGGGTTTAGCAGTAATTGAGAAAACAGATTTGTCATGGGATGTTGTTTTAAATGCAACTTTTATTAAAAATAGATTTTTAGCTCCGGCATTAGGTAATGTTCCGTTTGTAAAAAATACCGGTGCTTTACATGGCCAGGGTTCTTCAGGTGCATACTCTCAGGTAATTGCTCATAATCAACCAATTGATGTATTTTACTTACCAGTGTTTGAAGGATATGATGCAAATGGTATCGGGGTCTACACAGCCGGCGGCCCACAATTTACCGGCGACCCTAATCCAAAAGCATATTTTGGTTTTTCTTCAAATCTGGGATACAAAAAATGGGCACTGGGTATTAACATGCATGGGTCTATCGGAAATAAAATTTTTAATAATACTGCAATGAGTGTTTTAAACATTAGTAACATTGTAGGTGGCAGAAACATATATTCTGGTCTTGTAGGTAACGGAGAAAATAAAGCTAACGCAATTACTCCATCAACAAGGTTTTTAGAAAAAGGAGATTTTCTTAAATTAGGTAACATGACACTTTCTTATAGAGCAGGCGATTTGAAAGCTTTAAAGAACGTGAATCTGTTTCTTACCGGAACGAACTTGTTTGTAATTACTAAGTATACAGGATTTGATCCGGAAGTAAATGTGGATAAATCTTTAAATGGTATCCCTTCTTTAGGTGTTGACTATATTGGTTACCCAAGTG
>JAYSTT010000316.1:0-20400 GCA_043719495.1 Ferruginibacter sp.
ACTTTAAAAGATTTTCAATTACGATGCCCAACCGCAATACAGATACCTTATTTCAGTTAATAAAATCGCTGGGGAAGAGCGAAAAGCGGAATTTTAAGCTCTATATCAACAGAAACAGTTCTTCAGAAGAATTAAAGATTGTACAGCTATTTGATGCCCTTGATAAAATGGATGATTACGATGAAACTGTTTTATTAAAGAAAAACAAAGGCATAAAAAAGCAGCAGCTTAGCAATTTAAAAGCCCATTTATATAAAGAGCTTTTATCAAGTTTACGGTTGATAACAGATGAAAGTAATGTTGATATTGAACTGCATGAACAAAT
This sequence comes from Ferruginibacter sp., assembly GCA_043719495.1. Taxonomy (GTDB): domain Bacteria; phylum Bacteroidota; class Bacteroidia; order Chitinophagales; family Chitinophagaceae; genus Ferruginibacter. Next base: position 326 of record JAYSTT010000316.1, read on the forward strand.
GGATTATGCCCGTATTTTATATAACAAGGGGCTGTACCTGCAAAGCTTGAAAGTGCTGGATAAAATGAAGGAGCAGGCAAAAAATTTTAACCAGCTTACTTACCTGCAACAGGCACTTTTTTTTGAAAAAAAAATTGAAGGCTTATACATTACAAGAAGTTTAAAAAACAGGGCAGAGGAATTGAGCAGAGAAGCCGATGAGGTAAATAATAGTTTAAGCAATGTATCAAAATTAAGTAACCTTGCTTTGCAGTTATATGGCTGGTATATTAAAAATGGTTTTGCAAGGGATGATGCCGAAGCTGAACTGGTAAAAAGTTTTTTGAATGATAATTTGCCCGGGCAAGTGCAGCAACTTGATGGTTTTTACGAACGGCTTTACCTGTACCAATGTTATTGCTGGAAGGCTTTTATACGTCAGGATTTTTTACAGTATTACCGCTACACACAAAAATGGGTGGATATTTTTGAAGAAGAGCCCTACATGGTTGCTATAGAAAGTGCCCACTATATTAAAGGCATGCATAACCTGATGGGATCTCATTTTAATTTAGGTAATTACAAAAAACTAACCGAAACATTAAACGAGTTTGAAAAATTTTGTACCAGCAAAATTGTACAGCAAAATCAAAATAATATTATTCAGTGTTTTTTGTACCATTCCATTTCTTTGCTTAACAAATATTTTTTAAGTGGTAATTTTTCTGAAGGGTTATTATTGATTGATGGCATTGAAGAAAAATTAAAGGAATACGAATTGTATTTAGACCGCCACCGTATTTTAGTAATTTATTACAAGATTGCCTGCATGTATTTTGGTGCCGGTAATTTTGAAATTGCCATAGATTATCTTAATAAAATAATTAACTGGAAAGTAGATTTGCGTAACGACCTTCAATGTTATGCCCGTTTATTGCATTTGATTGCTCATTACGAATTAGGCAACCTGCAACTGCTGGAATATTTAACTAAATCGGTGTACCGCTTTATGGCCAAAATGCAAAACCTTAGTGTGGTGGAAGAAGAGATGTTTAAATTTTTACGCAAGGCACTAACCCTGTCTGCCAATAAACTAAAGCCCGAATTTGAAAAGCTGTTGTATAAATTAAAGCAGTTTGAGAACAAGCGCTTTGAAACAAGAGCATTTATGTATTTGGATGTAATATCGTGGCTGGAAAGTAAGGTTAATAATGTGCCGGTGCAGGAGGTGGTGAAGAGGAAGTATTTAACAAGAAAGTAAAATCTAAAGTATCTACTCCGGCTCTTCCATCGGATCGAATGAATGATCTTTAGAATTACTATTATTCCGACGTGGTTTAAAATTATTTTTAGAAAGCGCAATCGATTTACTCTCATTATTTAAATAAAAATCCAATGAAGGTATTACGCCATCTAAATCAACTGCTGCATAACCAATCATTTGATCAGCTTTAATTTTATCCCCCTTTTTTACTAACGCCAATTTAAGGTTGGAGTAAGTATAGAATAAGCTACCCTTTTTTATAATTACAACTTTCATATCCTCAATATTAACAACGGTTGAAACCTCCCCTTCAATTACTGAATAAACCGAACTATCTTTTGACATAAATGTTACTTGTGAATATTTGTCTTCATCAAGAGCATGATTATCCTCATCATAATATTTTAATTTCGCAACATCATTCATCGGCATTAAAAATGTTGGCTTAGTTACTGAGCTTGTATTCTCCCCTATCGCCTTCTTCAACTCTATTTCAAACTCCTCCCCATTCAACTCTCCTTCAAAAAATTTTGTATACCCAGTTTTAGTATTTACAATGATGGTAGCCGGTATGGCTCCGCTCCAGGCGGTATCAATCATCGGGCAAAAATAATCGGCATCGGTTTCATCCAGCCAGGCTAAATTGGTAGCAAAATTATTTTTTGCTGCAAAGCTTGCAATTCTTTTGGGGTAAAAAGAAGGCAGGTCTAAACTCACTAATATCAGCTTCACTTTATCTTTTTTATATTTTTCCGCAATTTTTATAAAGCCAGGTATTTCTGCTACGCAGGGTTTGCAAAAAGTTGCCCAGAAGTTAATTACAAATATGCTATCGGATTTTGCGCTGAATGACTTTACCACCTCAGCCATTTTTAATTTAGGAATATTTTGTGCGGCGGCGGCCACAGCAAAACAAAAAAAAGTTATTATAAGCGCTGTCTTTTTCATCATAATTTAAAAATACGCAGAAATGCCCGGCCAGGTTTACAATGCCTGTTAAATAAAGCATTAAATTAGCTTTGGCTAATCCCCTGTTTCGGTCTAAATTTGCAACTCATAATTTATAACTTACAATTTATAATTGAAAATCATGGCATACGACGTAATAGTTTTGGGCAGCGGCCCCGGCGGTTATCCTGCAGCAATAAGGGCAAGCCAGTTAGGTAAAAAAGTGGCTATTGTAGAAAAAGAAAGCCTTGGGGGCATCTGCCTTAACTGGGGTTGTATTCCTACCAAAGCTTTATTAAAAAGTGCCCAGGTATTTGAATATGCCAAACATTCTAAAGATTATGGCATCAATATCGTTAATCCTTCTGCCGACTTTGGTGCTGTTATTGGCCGCAGCCGTGCAGTGGCAGATAAAATGAGTAAAGGCATCCAGTTTTTAATGAAGAAAAATAAAATTGATGTGATCATGGGCTTCGGTAAATTGATTGCCCCGGGCAAATTAGAAATTACTGCAGCTGATGGCACAAAAAAAGTGGAGGAAGCAAAAAATATTATCATTGCCACTGGCGGCCGTGCAAGAGCACTACCCAGCTTACCCATTGATGGGATAAAAATAATTGAATACCGTAAGGCTATGAGCTTACCTACACAACCTAAAAGCATGATCATCTGCGGAAGCGGTGCAATTGGAAGTGAGTTTGCATATTTCTACAACAGCATGGGTACAAAAATTACCATGGTGGAATTTATGCCAAGATTAGTTCCGGTAGAAGATGAAGACATCAGCAAAGAACTGGAAAAGCAATTTAAAAAACAGGGCATGACCATCATGACCAATAGCGAAGTGCTGAGTGTTGATACCAGCGGTGCAGGTGTAAAAGCAAAAGTAAAAACTGCAACTGGTGAAGTTACATTAGAAGCTGATATTTTATTAAGTGCCGTGGGTGTAGTTGCCAATATTGAAAATATTGGTTTGGAAGCTTTAGGTATTAAAACTGATAAAGGAAAAATAACTGTTGATCCCAATCAACAAACCAATGTAAAAGGTATTTATGCCATTGGTGATTGCACTCCGGGCCAGGCATTGGCACACGTTGCAGCAAAAGAAGGCATTAATGCTGCTGAACATTTAAGTGGCCATCATCCTGAGCCTTTGGATTATAATAATATTCCGGGATGTACCTATTGCTCACCTGAAATTGCAAGCGTTGGTTATACAGAAAAAACGGCCAAGGGTGCAGGTTACGAAGTAAAAGTAGGTAAGTTCCCATTCGTTGCCAGTGGTAAAGCTGTAGCAGCTGGTGCTACTGAAGGTTTTGTAAAAGTGATTTACGATGCCAAATACGGTGAATTTTTAGGTTGCCATATGATTGGTATGAACGTAACTGAAATAATTGCTGAAGCAGTTGTGGCCCGTAAATTAGAAACTACCGCACACGAAATATTGAATGCAGTACATCCTCACCCTACCATAAGCGAAGGCTTAAAAGAAGCTACTGCAGCAGCTTATGGCGAAGCGATAGATATTTAATCTATAAAAAGGAAATAAATAATCCATTCTAATTAACCTCACCCCAACCCCTCTCCAAAGGAGAGGGAACTGGAATGAGTGAAATTATTTTTCACTTTGGTATAATAGATTATAACCCAAAAAGTTTTTCGATATCATCTAAATCTTTATAACGGCCAGCAGCTTTTTTAGCTTGGATCAAAGTATTTAAATGAAGAAACCGGATGGTTAACCCATTTTCATTATATACTTCACTCGTTTTATAGGCTTCGAGAAAATTACAACCTTTTACAACTTTCATTATTTCAATACATACCGGAGGAATGCCATAAGTGAATACTTCAATATTGTCATTACGCAAGAAATTATCAGCGGTAATATCAGTTGCAGGTAAACAAAATTCAGTGTAAGCTTTTAATAATTTGTGATAATTTTCTTTTGTAGTATTTACCCAAATATCAAGATCGCCGGTTGTTCTTCTATATCCATGAAGAATTACTGCATAGCCGCCAACTAAAATATATTCTACCTTATTATTATTGAGAGCCAAAATAAATTCCCTGAAATCGCTATTAAAAATATTAGGCATTATTTGCTGTGTTTACGCATGGTAACTAAATGCTTTTGCATTTTTGGGGGCTGCAATGGATTGATACCATAAATAGTAGCCGTTAAATACCAGGCTTGGTTTAATCTTTCAGATAGGGAATCAGTTTTTAAAAACAATTTATTTTTTTCCGTTTCTTCAAAAGACTGAGCCTTACAATATGATTTATCCAATTTGTACATCATGTAAACTTACAAATTTTTATTTGCACCTTTCTTATTTGCCTGTCCGCAAATTTATTTATGAATCTCACTCGTAAAATGAAACTCAATATCCGGATTATTTTGCCTTTCAGTATTTAAAAACCATTCGCTTTGAGCGAGGTAAACAATATGGCCATCTTTATCGGCAGCTATATTGGCTTGCTTGTAGCGGATAAAATCCTCTAACTTTTTAGGGTCTTTACAGGTAAGCCAGCAGGCTTTAAAAAAAGGCAGGTTGTTCATTTGAACAGATGCCCCGTACTCCTGTAATAACCGGTATTGAATAACTTCAAACTGTAACTCTCCCACACAACCAATTATTTTTTTGTTGCCCCCAAACTGGGTAAATAATTGCGCCACACCTTCATCGGTTAATTGTATCAGGCCCTTTTCAAGTTGCTTGGTTTTCATCGGGTCCTTATTCACCACTTCTTTAAATATCTCCGGCGAAAAACTGGGGATGCCGGTGAAATAAAAATCTTCCCCTTCTGTCATGGTATCGCCAATTTTAAAATTGCCGGTATCAAACAAACCCACCACATCACCGGGATAAGCATCTTCAATCACTTCTTTTTGGCAGGCCAAAAAACTATAAGGGTTGTTGAATCTAAAATCTCTGTTCATACGCACATGATGATAATAAGTGTTGCGCTCAAACCTGCCACTGCATACTCTTAAAAATGCAATCCTGTCCCTGTGTTTAGGATCTAAATTCGCATGTATTTTAAAAATAAAACCGCTGAATTTATCTTCCTCTGGTTTTATATCTCTTACAGTGGTATGCCTGGGCCTTGGTGTGGGTGCAATACGGATAAAAGTATCCAGCATTTCTTTTACACCAAAATTATTTACAGCACTTCCAAAAAATACCGGTGCAGTTTTTCCGGTCAGGTAATCATTATCATTTAATTCGCCATAAACACCATCAATCAATTCCACATCCTCACGTAAAGTGGCAGCGTCCTTCTCTCCTATTTTTGCATCTAAAATCTTTTCGTTCAGGTCTTTTATTTCTACAACATCTTCATCATTTGCCTTGGTACCTGCAGTAAATAACACTAAACTTTTTTTATGTAAGTCGTAAACACCTTTAAAGTCTTTACCACTGTTTATGGGCACTGTCATTGGGTGAAGGTTAATCTTCAGCTCATTCTCAATCTCTTCCAACAAATCAAAACGGTTTTTACCGTCCCTATCCATTTTATTAATAAAAACGATAACCGGTGTATTACGCATAGCAATAACTTCCATTAATCTTCTGGTTTGTGCTTCCACTCCGTTCACACTGTCAATTACCAACACCACACTATCCACTGCTGTTAAAGTGCGGTAAGTATCTTCGGCAAAATCTTTATGGCCCGGGGTATCTAATAAATTTATCAAGTAGCCATCATATTCAAACGTCATTACACTAGTTGCCACACTAATACCCCGCTGCTTTTCTATTTCCATAAAATCGCTGGTGGCATGCTTTTTTATTTTGTTACTTTTTACAGCGCCTGCAGTTTGAATGGCACCGCCAAACAACAGAAATTTTTCTGTCAGCGTGGTTTTACCGGCATCGGGGTGAGAAATGATGGCGAATGTTTTACGTTTGTTTATTTCGTTGATGTACTTCATACTCACTAATTAATCGAATTACACTAATTACATGAATTGGTGAATTTTGAGGCGCAAAGGTAAGGTTTGAAAAGTTTGTAATGAATACTGCCTATCCGCTTTAATAAAAGCTACCCATGGATATGCTTTTGAACCGGGTCCCGAAATAATTAGAATAGACTGCGGCAACAATGCTGATTTGGAAAACAAATGCTCAATACAAAAAACCTCAGCCTATCCTTCTCCAAAGGAAGGGAAACCATCTAAGTTCCGCTTTAGGGTTCAGGGGTTGCTCATCCGTTCATACATTTCCCCTCTTCATTTCATTTGCATACCGTAATTTTGATATCATGAGTAAATCGCTCAATATTATTCAAAATTCGTTGCGGCAAACTTTACAGGAGTTAAAAGTTAATAAGCTGCGTACTGCATTAAGCCTTACGGGTGTAGCATTTGGTATTTTTTGTATTATAGGTGTACTTGCAACAGTAAACAGTTTGGAAAGAAATATTCAGAACGAAGTAAAAAGCCTTGGTACCAATACCATTTACATTGATAAATGGGAATATAGCGGCGGTCCCGACAAGCCACAGTGGAAATACAGGGCCAGGCCAACTATGAAATTTGAAGAGGTAAGCATGATTAAGCAGCGTTCTGAATTACTGGAAGATATTTCGTTGCTATTAAGAACAGGTGGGGGTATATCTTATAAAGATGCTTTAATTGCAAATGCAAGTATATATGGCATAACAGAAGCTCAAATGACAGTGCAGCCAATCAGTTTTGAATTGGGCCGTTTTTTTTCCAACAGTGAATTTTATTCGGGTAGTAATGTTTGTTTAATTGGCAATGCCAATGCCGAATCTTTATTTGGAAATACCGAAAGGGCATTGGGAAAACAAATTGATGTTAGAGGAAAAAAAACAACTATTGTTGGTGTTATAAAAAAAGAAGGCAAAAATTTTATTGGCTGGGATTATGACAACTGCATTATGTTGCCATATAATTATTGTAGGCAGATTTTTGAAGTGCAGTGGAGTAACCCTGTATTAATTGCCAAAGGAAAAGAAGGTATTACACCTACTCAGTTGAGTAACGAATTAAGAGGTATTATGCGTCAGATAAGAAGAATTGCACCTACCCAGGAAGATAATTTTTCTTTAAACAGCGTGGAAGCTTTCAGCAAAGCCATCTCCCAATCATTTGTTACCATTAATATTGTAGGTTCAATAATTGGAGGTATCAGTTTAATTGTAGGCATGTTTGGTATTGCCAATATTATGTTTGTAACAGTTAAAGAACGTACTTCTGTAATTGGTTTAAAAAAAGCTATTGGAGCAAAAAAATCAAGTATTCTTTTTGAGTTTTTAATGGAGGCCGCATTACTTTGTATCATTGGTGGTGCATTCGGGTTATTCTTTGTTTATATTCTTACATTAATACTTTCGGGGCCCCTTAATTTTCCGGTATATATTTCAATGCCCATGCTGATTACGGCAGTTATTATTTGTATTGTTGTGGGTGTTTTAGCAGGTATAATACCAGCCAGAAGAGCAGCAAAAATGGATCCGGTGGTGGCAATAAGGAGTAAGTAGGCCCCCCAACTCACGCTCCCTCTATCTCTCTAAAAGGCGGAGGATATGAAATTGATTGATGCGACAATTATGTTTTATTGATTTTTTGTTACCCGCTTTATTAATTCTACCAATCATCCTTGCGTCGCACTCTTGTACGGCATACCTTTGTGGAACTTTATAGAATTTTTTACTGATGAATTTATGTTGAATACTTCGAATAACTCTCCTCTGGCTAGCGGAGATGGGGGCAGCATTTCCATTTTAGCGATTGAATCAAGTTGCGACGACACTTCGGCATCGGTGTGTGTTGATGGTAAAATTTTATCTAATCACGTTGCCAATCAATTGGTACATGAAAAATATGGAGGTGTAGTTCCTGAGTTGGCAAGCAGGGCACACATGCAAAATATAGTACCGGTGGTAGATATAGCTTTAAAAAATGCAAATTGCAATTTATCCACTATTGATGCCATAGCTTTTACACAGGCACCGGGACTTATTGGTTCGTTACTTGTTGGCGCACAATTTGCAAAGTCTCTGTCACTGGCTTTAGATAAACCCTTAATTGCTGTGCATCACATGCAGGCGCATGTACTGGCCAATTTAATTGCAGAAAAAAAACCTGCCTTCCCGTTTTTATGTTTAACCGTTAGCGGCGGGCATACACAAATTGTTTTGTGTGAATCACCCTCTATACTAAAAGTAATTGGCCAAACTATTGATGATGCTGCCGGAGAAGCATTTGATAAATCTGCAAAGCTTTTAGGATTGCCTTATCCCGGCGGGCCATTAATTGATAAATATGCAGCTACTGGAAATGGAGAGAGATTTAAATTTCCCGAGCCACAAATACCCGTACTTAATTTTAGTTTCAGCGGATTAAAAACTTCTATTTTATACTTTTTAAAAAATGCCGGCACCAGTAATGTTTATAAAGAAGAATTTTTAGCAGATGAAGCCCTGCAAAAAAAATTCATCAGCGAAAATTTAAATGACATTTGTGCATCTGTACAAAACCGAATTGTAAGCATTCTGCTAAATAAATTAAAAAAAGCTGCAACCGAAACCGGTATTACCCATATTTGTCTGGCAGGTGGTGTAAGTGCTAACAGTGGCTTAAGAAAAGCTTTTACAGAACTGGGACAACAGATGCACTGGCAAACTTTTATCCCGGCTTTTGAATATTGTACCGATAATGCAGCTATGATTGCCATTACAGGATACTATAAATATATAGAAAATGATTTTGCAGATTTAAGTATTAGCCCAACTGCAAAAGCGGAATGGTAAATTAATTGAGTAGTTTAGTTTTTACAATATCATAAAATTTTTCATCGGCAATTGCAGAAACGCTTAGTGTGTGATGAATATTTAATTGTTCTTTAATTTTTTCAGCCATTTTCTCATCAAAAACCCTCAATATTAATTTTATATCTGGTTGCAGCGACCTTGCATTTAACCCAATTTCCACATTCACAAAATCGTTACTTATTACAGTAAATAAAGCACTTGCTTTTGCAACATTTACATCATTCAACACTTTGGGTAACCTGCCGTCGCCTATATAAACTTCTGCACCAAGCTGGCGAAAGTATTCCAAGTACTTTGCATTTTCATTTTGCTCAATAATAATAATTTTCTCTTTCCTTTGTATTAATTCTTCCACAATAAAATACCCCACCCTGCCCAGGCCGCAAATGATTACATGGTTAGCTAATCTATATTTTTTTCGGCCCAAGGCCAGTTGAATACGTTTTTTTAAAAAATGGTCGATTGTTAAGGAAAAAATCATCCATACAAAAATAGTAGAACTGAGTATTAGTACCACACCTGCCATTTTACTTATTGCGTCAGAATGTAAAAGATTAACATCGCCATAGCCAACAGTAGATGCAGTAACTATTACAAAATACAGCGAATTTATCCAGGAAAGCCCTTCATGAAAATGAAAAAAGCAAACTGACGTAAATAAAACCCCAACAAATAATAAAAGTAATTTTTGGATTAAGGTAAAAACACGTTTTTCTTTTATAGTTTGTACCGAAGGGTTTATTGCATTTTTAAAATTATATTCATTTTTTTGATAGAGTGATGCTACAAAAAAGGGAGCTGCTATTTTTGCCGGATTTAGTATTAGTAAATTTTTGTGTTGCTTTTGTAAATGCGGAATAAGGTTTTCGTTAAACAAAGATGCGGTAATTGCAATTGCAGGATATTTTGAAATAAACGCAATAATCATTTGCAGATTATTTTCATCCTTTTCGTCAATTAGATATACCATTTTTACCAACGGCATATCTATACCATTCATTAAACTTTCAATATTTTCAAGCAGATAGACCGAATCGGTATTTTCATTTATTTGGTCAATCGTAGTATGTATTATATTGCAGTTACACTGCTTTTTTAATACCAATTTTAAACGGTATGCCAAATGCCCTGCCCCAATAATTAATACAATATTCTTATCCATTTTTTAAAGATATAAACTAAAGGTATTAACTTACATTTTATAGCAGCTATAAAAATTAATTTTATGAATAAAAAGGAATTGTGGCTTAAACTAAGGGCATACCATTTCGATCATTTAATACCCACACATTTATGGGATCATATTTCGGCACAATTTGGTGGCTCTAATCCTTTTACAAAAATTTTCGCTGCAAAAATTGCCAAAAAACATAATTGGGATATTGACTTTGCAATGAGGGCAATTATAGAATATAAAAAATTTATTTACCTCGGTATTGTAAGTGATTTTTTAGTAACGCCATCAAAATATATCGATGTAGTATGGCACGAACATATTTTGTTTAGCCGAGGGTACAGAGAATTTTGCAGCGAAATAATTGACTATACTTTTGATCATTCGCCGGAATTAGTTTCCACTAAAGATCAAACTGGCGAATTTAGTGCTCAATATGCCGATACGATTAAATTATACACTGTTGAATTTGGGCAAGAACCACCTGATGATATCTGGGACATAACCAAATATGATAAAAGAAAAGTGACCGACAACAATTACACAAGTAGGAAAAAGAGGTTTGATTCGATTTCATCATCAGATGGAGGCAGCTATTATACTGATGGACCACTTTGTACAAATTTTGATGGAACGGATACTGATTTTAATACTGATGGCGGCGGCTTTGCTGGTGCTGGAGGCGACTGGAGCGATGGAGATAGTAGCACAGGCAATAGTAGTGGCGACTCTTCTAGCAGTGATGGCGGTGGAGATGCTGGTGGATGTAGCGGCAGTTGTGGCGGTGGCGGAGATTAAAATAATATAACATTGCCCAACAACTATTTTCAATTTAAACAATTTACTATCCACCAGAATAAGTGTGCCATGAAAGTTTGCACGGATGCCTGTTTATTTGGTGCTTATATTGCTGATGAACTGAAAAATCACAGCATCTCAAATATTCTTGATATTGGTACAGGCACTGGTTTATTAAGTTTAATGCTGGCACAAAAAACAACTGCAAATATTGATACTGTAGAAATTGATATCGCAGCATTTACACAGGCCAAAGAAAATATTGCGCAATCATTGTACAATGAAAAAATTGAAATTTTTAATACGGATATTTTAAAATTTACTGCCCATAAAAAATACGGTTGCATTATTAGCAATCCCCCTTTTTTTGAAGCAGATTTGAAATCGGCTGATGAAAAAAAGAATTTTGCAAAACATGATACCTCATTAACATTAGCCAAATTATTGCAGGCAATAGATAAACTTTTAACTGCTGATGGTTTTTTTGCGGTATTGCTCCCCTACCACCGCAGTAATTATTTTGAAGAAGAATGTTTGAAATTAAATTTTTATCTGAGTAAAAAAATATTGGTAAAGCAAACACCAAAACATAATTATTTTAGAACAATACTATTTTTTTTAAGAAATAAATCAGCTATCCAGCCAATAGAATTAATAATAAAAAATGAAGGTGGGAATTATACCACTAAATTTATTGAGTTACTGAAAGACTATTATCTTTATCTGTAAACTTTCAACCAAATTCCAAATTCCAAATTCCAAATTCTTAATTCTTAATTCTTAATTTCCCTCTGCATACATTTTCAAATAATTATACGGCCCAGTTAACACACCCTGCTTAACCATAGTTGCCCTTTCTATTGTGGCAGAACCGCCTTTAACCAAATCTTCCAGCACAAATTTTATCAGTTGCTCCCCAAAATACCTGGATGCATCCCTGGGTAATTCGTTGGGCAAATTGCCTACTGCCATCAAATCAACAGAACCATTTAGATAAGGGGCAGTTTTTAAAAGTGTTTTTTTATCCACCCCGTAAACTGGTTCTTCAATTGTACTATCGCCAATATTAATTGCAATAGAACCATGATAGTCGTTGGTAATATCGGCAATGGTTTTTATGCTAAACCCATCGCTATTAAATTCTTCTACAGAAAAAAGTGGTGCAATATTTTTATCCCAGTAAATACCATTCATTAAAATATCTGTTTGCTTAGCAAAAGGGGTAAACGAACATTTGTATTGCTCCGGGTGCAAGTGAAAATCATCCCGGTTATAAGTGCCATCATCTTTACGTTCATATAAATCCCTGCCTTTCAAATCTACATACACCGGGTAATCAAATTGCTTGTGCAAATATTCAAAGGGTTCCACTTCATGTATACCCATCAAATTCATAACTTCCAAAACACCATGTGCAACCCTGCCGCTACCAGTTACAGCAATTTTTATTTTAGGTAATTTTAAACCAAAATAAGTATGAATTAAATTCCGGTAATCTTTTTGCTGATAAACCCTGGTAAGGTTAAACAAGCCCGTTCTTCTTCCATAAGCCATCATACCATTATGTGCACCAACAATACCTGCAAAAAAACCAAAGCCTAAAATACGTTGCCCATCTTCATGCGTTAAGCATTCGTAATCTATCAGTGTAATATTATTTTTTATAATAGCACTAAATAATTTTTGATTATGCTCCTGGGCTTTTTTGGTGTGAGAAAAAAATAAATACTTTTTACCAGCAATTAATTTTTCCACTGGAATTTCCTTTATCCCCATCAAAACATTGCAATCAGTAATATCTTCTTTTACTTCCACGCCTGCCATTTCATATTCCTTATCTGTAAAGCACCTTGTATTGCTATGCTGTGCCACCACACGTATAGCAGCAAAATTTTTATGCAGCCATTTGCATTGTGCTGGTGTAAGTGCCACCCTGTTATCGGCAGGTATTTTTTCTTCTCTTATTAAGGCAATAGTGAGCATCAATTGTTGTATTTAAGTGGCAAGTTAATTAATTTGCCTCTATCCCCTAAAGGGGGATTCTAGTTTTTAAAATTAAAGTCTATTATTTAGACGTAATTTTAAACAACTTACCGTAAAAAATTTGAAATTTGCAGCATGAATTATTTTGAATTGTTTGATATACCCGTAAGTTTAAAGATTGATAAAGCCAATCTTGCAAAAAAATATTTTGAACTGCAAAAGCAGTTTCACCCCGATTTTTTTACACAAGCAACCGAAGCTGAGCAAGCCAATGCATTAGAAAAATCTTCTCAAATAAATAAAGCGTTAAAAATTTTTAAGAACGAAGCTGAAACCATAAAATATGTACTGCAATTAAAAAATCTTTTAGAAGAAGAAGAAAAATACCACTTACCTCCAGCCTTTTTAATGGAAGTAATGGAATTAAATGAAGAACTTTCCGAAAACTCCCAACAGCAGATAAGTAATTTTGAAACACAAATTTACCAACCTGTAAAGGGTATTATAGAAAATTTTGACAACCTAACTACCAGCACCCCAGATTTACTTAAGGTAAAAGAATACTATTATAAGAAAAAATACCTACAGCGTATTTTGGACAGAATAGACGGATAACGTAATATTGCAGCCCTGATTGGTTTATTAGTTTACTGGTTTATTAGTTAATTGGTATGCAAATTAAGGTTACTAATAAACTATTTAACAAATTAACCAATAAACGAGTAAGCCCATGTGGCGGAATTGGTAGACGCAGCAGACTCAAAATCTGCCATTCGCAAGGGTGTGAAGGTTCGATTCCTTTCGTGGGCACTTACAAAACCGAAACTAAGTTTTCGGTTTTTTTGTTGGTACATTTTTCACATTCGTTATGCAATCAACCTTTCTATTGTCCAGTAACTGCTTACTAATGCTATTGCAATTGAAACAGGATAAACAATCCGGTAACGGTACCAAATTTTATTTTTAAAAGGGTGGATAAGCAATAAAAACACCAACGTTATAATTAATACCTGGCAAATTTCAACCCCTGCATTAAATAGCAGGATTGAAGTAAAAAATTTACCCGGGGGCAAGCCTATTTCATTTAAAGCACTTGCAAAGCCCAACCCATGTATCAATCCAAAAAGAAAAACTACTACTATGCGCCAGGGCTTTAATTCGCTGAGTATAATATTTTCTACCGCCACAAAAACAATAGATAATGCAATGATAGGCTCTATTACAGGGCTTGGGGCAACAATAATATTTTTCATACTTAAAGCCAATGCAATGGTATGTGCAACAGTAAATGCAGAGGCCTGATAAATTATAGATTTTAATTTTGAGTTAATAAGACATATTCCAATAATGAATAAAACATGGTCGATACCCTGTGGAATGATATGTGTAAACCCCAGTTTAAAATAATACCATGCCACTTCATGCACTGGTGCATTCTCTAAAGAATAATTAATTGTATGTGCATTAATAATTGGAGCTATCAATAAAAAGATAGCAGAGGTCATAAACAGTTTTTTAATTTTTTGTTTACTGCTGTTCATTTTTTACAATTTTTGCAGAGCTGTTATACTTTCTTTTTTTATATCATCTGGCATTACTGAATTATGCTTCAGCCCCAACGATAACATTGTTTTAGCTTTTTTTGTATCTCCCGTTCCTGCATATATCAAACCTGCAGTGCATAAAAGCACCGGGTTCATACTATGGGTTATTAATGCAGCATTTATGTAATCAAGTGATTTAGGTATTTCATTTCTTTTATAATAAACCCAGGCCATTGTTTCGTTTACATCAATATTTTTTGGGCGGCGGTTGTACTCTGCCAAAGCATGTTGCAGTGCTTTATCATAATTTTTGTTTTGCAGGTATGCGTATGCCAATTCTTTATCGGAGTAATGCCCAATATTTGGGTCATCAATATTTATTGCAGCATTTTTATTCATTTCTTCAATCACTTCCTTATTAAGTGTGTTTGCTTTTTCTGTTTGCCCGGTATTGTTATAAGCAATAGCAAGGTTTTCCTTTACCCCTAAATCGCTATTTAATTTTTGCGCCTGCTGGTAATAATAAATTGCACTGTCGTATTTTTTTTCATAAGCGGCTATACGGCCTAATCCTGCAAGTGCATACGCATAGTTTGGCCTTGCAGCTAACGATAAATTATATTGAAAACCGGCATTGCCTATATCACCCATATTCTCATATAATTTCCCCAACTGTACCCTGCACCATTCTGTTGCTTCCTCTGCAGGCAAACCTGCAGCTACTGCCAGCTTCATTGCATTTATGGCGCCATTGTAATCGCCATGTATTTCCCGTAAATAAGCAATACGGGAATAAGAACGCAGGTCGGGCCTGATGGAAACCATTTTATCGGCAGCATCCAACGCCGCAGCATAGTCCCCCATTTCTACATTAGCATCTACCAATAATCCGTAAACAAATGCATTATTTGGATTTATATTTTGGGCAGTAGTTGCCGTTGCCAAACCATCGGCAAAATGATGTTGTGATAATTGCAGTAATGATTTCAACATTATTGCTTCATAATTGCCGGGTTCTTTTGCAAGTATATTTTCAACCGTTTTCATTGCGGCATTATCATAATAAGCAATATTGCCACTTATCCTTGCTTCCATTATATACGCATTGGCTAATGCCAGTGCAGATTTTATATCCTGTGGGTTTGTTTTTATTTTAGCAATAAGTTTTTCTGTATTTTTTTTTGCATCCAACCATTCTGCATTGCTGGTATTTCCTTTTCGGGGCAACAATATATACCCGGTATTATTTTCTGCCTGCTTTTTATTTTTATATTTTACTACTACAAAACTTACAGTGGCGATAAAAAAAAGTACCAGTATTGTATACCAATATTGCTTTTTCATTTTGATAGTTTTTAATCATTATAAAATGACAAATTTATTTAGCAGCTAAATTAATTTTTAAAAAAGAGGTTGCATTTTCAGCGCATGCAATGCTGCCATTACAACCTCTTTTATTTTTTATCTTAACTTTTTACAATTTTAAGAGTTTGCTTAACCACTCCGTCTTTGGTTATCTTAATAAAGTAAATACCTGCCCCCAGTGCTTTACCATTAAAGTTTTGGGTATAGCTTCCGGCATTCTGTTTTTTATCAACTAATACTTTTATTTCTTTGCCCTGCACATCATAAATTGCAACCATAACTTGTGCAGTGGTTTTTAACTGATATTGTATAGTTGTATTATCTACAAAAGGATTAGGCGATGTTTTCATCACCAGTTCGGGTACTTCCAACAAAGTGCCAAAACCTTTATTTATAGCAGGCTGGCTAAAATTACTGTAAGGCACCGGGTTGTTTGTACCTGCATTTGCAGGTGTGGTACAATCGCAATTATGTGTACCTGCCCATGGTGTTTGTTCAAAAGGAAATGCTGGTTTAAATGCAATATCATTTGCACCAATACCTGTATTGTAACCCACTACATTTAAAAGCTGCGGCGTAACCGGGCTTGGGCTTGTACCAGGAATATAATCATCATACCATAACCCAAGAACAGACAAAACAATACCACTAACTGCCTGTAATTCTATTCTTGTTACATCATCTTCCAGTCTTCTACCATTTGGAAATCCATCCATATTGGGAATAAACTGAATATTAGTGTTTGTATTAAACCTGGAATCAAGTAGTCCCAAAACAGCAGCTTGCAAAAGCCCTTCAGAACTAAAGTCTGGTGAGGTTCTTGAAGTTGACGGTACCGCCATATTAAGGCGTAACATATCGCCACCGTTTGGAAGAAAATTATTAATAAACGGTTTTCCTGCTGCAAGGGGGTTACCACCTGCTTTGCCTGTAGCCAGTTGATAAGGCGATAAGTTGGGAACACCTGTGTTGAAGATGGGATAAAGATCAACTGAACGAGGCTTATTAGGGCCGGGTAATAATAAGCCCCCAAAATTTGCTTCGCTTAAAGCGGTGCCATTTAAAGCAGGGTTACCTTTTAATCCAAACAAACCATTTTGCCCGTTTCCAAATCCAAATTGACCCAAAGATTTTTTCTGAATTCTTAACGGAGTTAAAGCAGGTATTGCGCCTCCAAATTGTGCATCGTCCATATACAAAGCCAGCTCTGGATTGTAAAAATAATTGCCAAATTTATTTATTTTGGAAAGATCCTGATAAGGGGTTAACCTGTTCCACAAATCTTTATCACCAATAGGAATAACGGCTTCGTTGGTTAATGGCATCCCTAATCTTGATACTTGTACCCATGGGCCCAAATGAGATTCGTAGGGATTATCACCATTATTATCATAATCATTATCCCTGTCGTAATAATCATAATCGTGGCCACGTTTAGAAATTTCATTTAGCACTGTAATTTTTTGCCTGCTTGCAGATGCCCACACACCTATCACATAATTTGGATCAAGTATATTGGCAGACTGCTCGATAGATTTATTATCTTTTTGTAAAGTTTTAATATCCACTTCCAATGCAATTGTGGAAACATTTAAACATTTTAAACCATCTTCGGCATGTGTAGGGCCCTGGCGTGGTGCATCACCTAAATCAAAAATACCACCAAGATCTACAAAAAACGGATCATCAACGGGACCACAAAAAACCCTTTCGCCTGTGCTGGCAGTTTTAATTGCCTGCGTCATTAAGGTTTCATAATTAGGGGCATTTAAACCAACTGGCGAACTGATTGACCTTGCACCAACATTTGGCGGGGGCACAGTTCCTTTGTTAATGATAGTACGAAATTTTCTTCCGCCATCGGTGCTCCTTTCCAAACTATAAGTTGTTTTTAAATTCTCTTTACCCAACCTGATGTTGAAAAAGGTAGAAGGGTCTTCATTTTTTCTATCAAAACTAAAACGGTAAATAATATCATCGCCATTAGTAGCTACGTTATTATCAATATGAATTTCGTACCGTACGTTTTCGCTAAAATGACTAAAGTTTGGCCCGCCCTGCGGTAATTGAAAAGGAACATAATTAGCAATAAGGATTATCTTATTGGGATTGGTAGGGCTTTTAAATGCGTACACATCTGTATTATCTGCCAACGGGTCGTCTGCAATCATAGGTGCTTCCCTATGGCTGGATGCCAATACCGGAAAGGTATTAATAACCATGGTAAACAGCATTATAGCTGCATAAATTTTTCGTTTCATAAATTTTAAATTTAGAAGTGATTGTAAATTTTCGTGCGGTAATTAAGGGGCTTTCGGGAATAATTTTTATACGGTTAGGATTGGCATGCTTATCAGCTACGAGATAAAGGTTCCAATTGGATTTACTTTTTTATAAAAAATTTAACTGCTTTATTAACTCCCTGAATTTTAAGCAATTAATAAGGGTACATGGTAATTGTTTCTTCCTATTTTGCAACATCTTCTTATCTTGTAAAAAAATTATTAATGGCAACCGAAGTAAAATGCCCCAATTGCGGCCACGAGTTTGAATTGAACGAGAGCCTGAAGAACGAGGTGGAAAAAGAACTGCGTGGTAAAATGATTGACTGGCAGAAGAAAAAAGAAGAAGAATTTGAAAAACAAAAATTGTTATTAATTAGTGATACGCTTAAAAAAGCAACTGATGAAACCGCTGTTAAATTAAAATCGCTGGAAGAAGATGCTAAAATAAAAACACAACAACTGCAGGAGCTGCAAAAAAAGGAATTGGATTTACTAAGGGATAAAAATGCGCTGGAAGAAAAACAAAAAAATTTAGAAGTAGAAATTGAAAAACGTTTTTTAGAAAAAAGAAAAGAGATAGAGGAAAGTGCTATTAAAAGAGAACAGGGACTTTTTGACTTAAAGACAAAAGAGTATAAACTGCAAATGGAGCAGCAGCAAAAATTAATTGAAGAGTTAAAACGTAAAAGCGAACAAGGCAGTATGCAGCTACAGGGCGAAAGCCAGGAATTATTGTTGGAAGAAATTTTAAAAGAAAATTTTCCGTTTGATATTATTGAAGAAGTAGGTAAAGGTGTAGAAGGTGCCGATTGCATACAATTAGTACGCAATAACAGTGGTGTGATTTGCGGCCGCATAATTTACGAAAGCAAACGCACCAAAGCCTGGAGCAACGGCTGGATAGATAAATTAAAAAACGATATGCGTAACAGCGGTAGCGATGTGGCTATTTTAGTATCGCAGGTCTTTCCTAAAGACATGGAAAAATTTGGTGAAAAAGATGGTGTGTGGTTGTGCAATTTTAGCGAAGTAGGCAGTGTGGCACAATTGCTAAGAAACGGGATTATAAAAATACATGAAGCACATAAAGGCCAGGAAAACAAAGGCGAAAAAATGCACATGCTGTACGATTATTTAACCGGTAACGAATTTAGGGGGCAAATGGAAGCCATAGTGGAAGGCTTTATGACCATGAAACAAAGCATAATGAAAGAGCGGATACAAATGGAAAAACTGTGGAAAGAAAGAGAAAAACAATTAGAAAAAGTTTTGCTTAGCACCAGTGGTATGTATGGTAGTGTAAAAGGAATTGCAGGTGCATCTGTTAGTGATATCCCTTTGCTGGAAGGTGATTTTAATGAGGACAAAAGTTAATTTTATTTATGCCCTTTGATACAACTTATCATATTCCGCCATCTGAAAAAACTACCATTGTTACTTACACAGTACCAGGTGGCGAAAATATTGATATATATTTAGACAAAGGCGAATTACCACCCAGGCTTGATAGTTTACCTGATATAAAAGCACTTTTAGAAGTACCTAATCAAATTAATAGTAATCAACTAAAAAAAGAAGAACATTATACCCCCGGTACAACAATGGTACTTGCATTTATTGCAATATTTATTTTTATATTAATTCGCATAAAAAGAAATATTAAAAATGGTGACGGAAATGAATCTGATAGTTGTATGCCGGAACCCCATATAAAAAAAAGGCAGCCTTACCTTGTTTATTATGGCGAAGAATTAAATTTTGCTGATACAGAACTAATAACAATACTTACCAAACGGTTCCCTTATTTCAATGCGCTTTCGGCAATACAAAAAACAAAATTTATTGAAAGGCTGCAAAATTTTATTGCAAACAAAACTTTTAAAATTCACGATAGCAAGGGTTATAAAGAAATGCCCGTGCTTATAAGT
>JAYSTT010000317.1:0-3329 GCA_043719495.1 Ferruginibacter sp.
TACCACTGCCGGTGGTAATTATATATTGATATTTTTTTTCTTTATTATAATCAGCTAAAAAATCTTTTAGATTTTTTTGAATACTTTCCATTAATTCAAATCTTTTTTGATTCATCACCTGAGACATTACCTGTTTCTTATTCTCCAAACTATCCTGGCCATTTTGTAATTGCATATAAAAGCTTTGAATCTGTTCAGGGGTAGCTGCAGGATTATTTTTATAGAAATTTTTCTTTCTTGCTTCAAGGTCTTTTAGATTGTTTGTAATTTCAGCTTCTATTTCCTTTTGCTGCAACTCAAGGTCTTTCCGTTGCTGCTTTAGATAAGTAAGGTTTTCGCTTAGTGAATCCAGCTCCACATATGCAATACGTGATTTATTCCTGGCACTGTCATCATTAATAAAAATTGAATTATTTTTTACAGCAGATTCCCTGCCTGCTTTCCCTTTAAAAGTATAATAATAGAGATAGCCTGTAGCTGCCAGCAAAATTATATTAAACGCTACTGATAACTTATTCATTACAAAATCATTTACAGGTAGCAAGATAACAACAAAACAAGATTTTACAATAACTGAAAGTAAAGTTTTAGGAAAGGGTTAACGTAGGGGAAATAAGCCCCTTAAAAGTTAATAGTTTATTACTTTAATCCTGTATTCTGACAATAAAAAAAGGAGTAAGTTATAAACTTACTCCTTAAAAATATTAGTTAACAAATTTACTCTTCGTCGTCAAAACTCATTGCCTCCTTAGTAGTCATCAGCAATTCATACTCTTCTTTACTTCCTACAATCATATTTTCAAACTCACGTAACCCTGTTCCAGCCGGAATATGATGTCCTGTGATAACGTTTTCTTTCAGGCCAAGCATTTCATCTGTTTTACCCTGTATAGCTGCAGAAGAAAGTACCTTGGTAGTTTCCTGGAACGAAGCAGCAGATATCCAGCTATGTGTACCCAGCGATGCTTTGGTAATACCTAGCAACAATGGTGAAGAGGTTGCAGGATGTGCATCACGGAATTCTGCCAGCTTTTTATCAGCCCTTCTTAATATAGAATTCTCTTCACGTATATCACGGAGTGTGGCAATCTGACCCACTTTAAGTTTGGTACTGTCACCAGATTCAGTAATTACTTTCTTATCAAAAATATAGTCATTCTCTCCATTAAAATCGTGTCTGTCTTCTGTATCTCCTTCCAGGAATTTAGTGTCGCCTGCATCTTCTACAGTTACTTTACGCATCATTTGCCTAACAATAACCTCTACGTGTTTGTCATTAATTTTTACACCCTGTAAACGATACACTTCCTGAATTTCATTAACTACATATTCCTGTACAGCAAAAGGTCCTTTTATAGCCAATATATCAGCAGGGGCAGTTTGTCCATCACTTAATGCAGCGCCAGCTTTTACAAAGTCTCCATCCTGAACCAGGATCTGGCGGGATAATGGAACTAAGTATTTTTTTATCACACTGTCTTTTGCCTCAACTATTATTTCTCTGTTACCCCGCTTAATAGCACCAAAAGTAACCACACCATCAATTTCGCAAACTACTGCAGGATTACTTGGGTTTCTTGCTTCAAACAATTCTGTTACACGGGGTAAACCTCCGGTAATATCTTTTAACTTACTTAAAACTCTTGGTATCTTAACTAAAACCTGGCCGCTTCTTACATCATCGCCTTCTTCAACCACCACATGAGATCCTACCGGTAAGTTGTATGATTTTTTGTCTTTACCTTCTACAATAATTACAGGCAGTTTGGTTTTATCTTTTGTTTCGATAACCACTTTTTCACGGTGGCCGGTTTGTTCATCCGATTCATCACGGTAAGTAATACCGTCTAATAATGCTTCAAACTTAATAACACCTCCCACTTCGGCTACAATAACATTATTAAATGGATCCCATGTACAAATCACATCTCCTTTTTTAACTTTTTGGCCATCTTTTACATTTAATGTAGCACCGTAAGGAACATTATTGGTAATTAATAACCGATCGTTTTTAACATCCATTACTCTTACCTCGCCTGTACGTCCTATAACCACATGTACTTTTTTACCTTCATGATCTTCTGTTGATACAGTACGTAATCCGTCAAACTGAATGGTACCATCAAACTTAGCCGGCAAAGTAGACTCTACTGAAGCAGAACCTGCAACACCACCCACATGGAAAGTACGTAATGTTAACTGAGTACCCGGTTCACCAATTGATTGAGCCGCAATAATACCAACAGCATCACCTCTTTGGGCAAGCATACCTGACGCAAGGTTTTTACCATAGCATCTTACACAAACACCACGTTTGCTTTCGCAGGTAAGTACAGAACGTATTTCAACTGTTTCAATTCCACTTTCGTCAATTTTCTTTGCCATCTCAGCACTAATCTCTTCTCCTGCAGTTATCATTAATTCTTCGGTAAGCGGATGAAAAACATTATGTAATGAGGTTCTTCCTTCTATTCTGTCGCTTAATCCTTCTATAATATCTTCATTATCTTTTAATGCAGATGTTGCAATACCACGTAACGTGCCGCAATCTTCTTCATTGATAACTACATCCTGACTAACATCAACCAGTCTTCTTGTTAAGTAACCGGCATCAGCAGTTTTTAATGCAGTATCCGCTAAACCTTTACGGGCACCGTGTGTAGAAATAAAATATTCCAATACACTCAGGCCATCTTTAAAGTTTGCCAAAATCGGGTTTTCAATAATTTCACTTCCTGAAGAGCCGGACTTACGTGGCTTAGCCATCAATCCCCTTAAACCTGCGAGCTGTTTAATTTGCTGTTTACTACCACGGGCACCACTATCCAGCATCATATAAACAGAGTTGAAACCTTGTTTATCATTAGCCAATTCACGAATTAATGTTTCAGTTACTTTGGTATCCACACGGCTCCAGATATCAATGATTTGGTTATAACGCTCATTATTAGTGATAAGCCCCATGTTGTAGTTATCCCATACTTCACTTACTTCACCCTGGGCATTATTAATTAATTCTTCTTTAACATCAGGAATAATTAAATCATTAATGTTAAACGATAACCCACCACGGAAAGCCATACGGTATCCCAGTGTTTTAATATCATCTAAGAATTTTGCAGTAACGGGAACGTTAGTCCATTTTAATATATCACCAACAATTTCTCTTAATGCTTTTTTAGTCAACAATGCATTAATAAATCCAACGGTCTTAGGTACGTGCTGGTTAAAAATCACACGGCCAACTGTTGTTTCTATAAGTTTAAAAGTTAATGTTCCATCTGGATTACGATAGTTAGCTTTTACTTTTATGTTAGCATGTAAATCTG
>JAYSTT010000318.1:0-3328 GCA_043719495.1 Ferruginibacter sp.
TTAAGCGGCGGAATTGGTGTGGATGATATTGCCAAAGTAAAAGCATTTAAACATCCTGATTATTATGCAGTGGATATTAACAGCAAGGTAGAGAAAGAACCGGGTGTAAAAGATATGGGGTTGGTGTTAAAGTTCAGGCAGGGGTTGAAATAGCAGGCTTCGGAAAAATAAAGTAAATTTGAAATAATAATTATTTATGCCAACATTATCCATGTTTTTCGGTTTAATAATAAGGATGTATTATGGGCCTAAGGAACATAATCCGCCGCATATTCATGTTTACTATGGTGATTTTACAGCCACAGTAAAAATTGAAGATTGTGAAATAGCCGAAGGCAAGATACCCGCTAAACAATTAAGATTGGTGGCAGCATGGATAGAAATACACCGGGAAGAATTGATGGCCGATTGGGCATTGTGCCAGAATGGTGAAAGACCTTTTCCCATTGAACCTTTAAAATAAAAAGCTATGTACTTTGCCGTAACAGAAGTAACGCCTTTAAAAAATTATAAACTAAGCCTGAAATTTAAAAATGGCGAAGAAAAGGTTTTTGATATGACACCCTATCTGGAAATAGGGATATTTAAAGAACTTAAAGATGAAGTTCTCTTTAAAACCGTAAGGGTAAGTTTTGATACGGTGGAATGGGCTAACGAAGCTGATATTGACCCGGAAACTTTATATAAGGATAGTGTTGTGTTGCAGACTGCGTGATGTTTTATTTTACTTTTTTTGGCTAAAGTGAACCTGCACCTGCACAAAAGTTTTGGCCTTGAGGAAGTGGCACATTTTAAGGAGGTTGGTTTTAAGTTTAAGAGAAGGCTGGATTTGAAGTCTTTGCAGTTAGTATTGAGGGCAAAGTAGATTTTATATAACAAGAAGCAAATAATGAATTACTCAGAAAAAATAAAATTGTTTGATGAAACATTATGCCGGTTCAAAATATTTTCAAAGGATTGGCAGGAAAAGGATAAGGAATTAGCAAGTAGATTTAATTTGTTTTCAATTTTTAAAATTGAATGGAAGGAAGCTATGGTTCATACTCCACTCTTAGCTAATTTACTTAATCCGAGAGGGACACATAGTCAAGGGACGTTATTTTATAACGAATTTATAAAAACAATTTTGCCAGAGAATGAATCTGGTTTCTTTTTGGACATTATACCCGAATACTTAGAAGTAAAAGATGAAAAAAATACAGGAGATGGGCAAATTGATATTTTAATTTATTCCAAAAATAACGACAAATCTTTTGTTATTGTGATTGAAAATAAAATATTTGCTCCAGATCAATATCAGCAATTAAAAAGGTACTATGATTATGCAACAAAGAGCCTTGGGACAAATTTAGATAGGGTGAAATTAGTTTATTTAACACCTTTTCAGTCGCTGCCAAACGACGAGTCATTAGAAATGACTCTAAAACAAGAACTAATTAATAGTAAGGCACTTTTAATTATATCATATCGGGAACATATTATTAACTGGTTAAGAAAGTGTGTTCCCGTAGCGAAAGCTCCTGTTGTTCAGTATGCTTTAAAACAATATTTATTAACAATCGAAAACTTGTGTTATGGATAAATATCAGGAAGCTGTTTTTGATTTCGCTACTAAAGATGAAAACTTTGAATTCACCTTTGAAATCGGAGATCATTTTGAATTATTTAAGAGGAAATTAATAAATGGTTTTTGGGATGAGGTAGTTCATAAACTAAATGAAAAAGCTACTGAAATAAATGGTTGGATACCTCGCAGAGAAAATGAAGTTATTAAAGGGGATACAACAATTGCAGGAATTTATAACAAAGATTATTCTTGTGATAAGTATAATAATTCTGTAAACATTTCATTTTGTAATTACGGAGATGGAAGAATTTTATATGGTATTTGTTTTAACTGGGATGTTCCAGGAATTAGCTACAATAAGATATTGAGTTCAGCAAAAAAGGTTTTAGGAAAAGAATGGCTGGTTGCTCCAGAAAGTTGGAGTTATCCAATTTATAAGATGACGGATGAAAATTTTAAAAAATATCAGTCTCTAAAGAAAATACTACCAAGCCAAAAAGAGTCATTAGCTGAAGAATTTTCTGATAAGATAATTACAACTTACAAAGAGTTATCTTTTTTAATTGAAAAAAATGGAATAAAATTTTAAAATTATTTCTACACTTCAAGAGGGCTGAATAAAGATTTACAGTACAAGAGTGCGACGCCACTAAAGTCGAACAAAGAAATTCAGCTCGGCAAAAAAAAACAAAGTTTGGCAAAGCCAAATTGAAAATATACAATGAACTACACAGTAAATGAACACGGTTATTATGGCAACTTCGGCGGTGCCTTCATCCCAGAAATGCTGTACCCCAATGTAAAAGAGTTGCAGGAAAATTATTTGAAGATAATTTACGAAGATGATTTTCAAAAAGAATATGTACAACTGCTGAAAGATTATGTGGGCAGGCCAACGCCGCTTTTTTATGCAGAGCGGCTCAGCAAAAAATACAAAAGCCATATTTATTTAAAGCGGGAAGATCTTTGTCATACCGGTGCTCATAAAATAAACAATACAGTTGGTCAAATTTTACTGGCGCAAAAGCTTGGTAAAAAAAGAATCATTGCCGAAACCGGTGCAGGCCAGCATGGCGTGGCTACTGCAACCGTGTGTGCATTAAAAGGGTTGGAGTGTATTGTGTACATGGGCGAAAAAGATATTGAACGTCAGGCTCCCAATGTTGCACGTATGAAGATGTTGGGTGCAACTGTAGTGCCTGCATTAAGCGGCAGCAAAACTTTAAAAGATGCTACCAACGAAGCCATCCGCGACTGGATAAATAACCCCGTTGATACACATTACATCATCGGTTCGGTGGTTGGTCCGCATCCTTATCCTGATATGGTTGCCAGGTTTCAAAGCATCATCAGCCAGGAAATAAAAAAACAATTACTTGAAAAAACAGGTAGTGAATTACCTACGCATGTTGTTGCCTGTGTTGGTGGCGGTAGTAATGCAGCCGGCGCATTCTATCATTTTATAGATGATGAAAATATAAAGCTGGTTGCTGTGGAAGCTGCAGGCTGCGGTATTAACAGCGGCATGAGTGCAGCAACTACACAGTTGGGCAAGCCAGGTATTTTGCATGGCAGCAAAAGTTTGTTGATGCAAACAGAAGACGGCCAGGTTGTAGAGCCACACAGCATTTCAGCGGGGTTGGATTATCCGGGCATTGGCCCGCTACATGCGCATTTGTTTGAAAGTGGCCGTGCCATTTTTATGAGTGCCACCGATGAAGAAGCTTTGCAAGCTGCTTTTGAATTAAGCAAACTGGAGGG
>JAYSTT010000319.1:0-3319 GCA_043719495.1 Ferruginibacter sp.
TATTATTTCGGTAAGACGGATTTTTTTTACATTTTTGCAAGTAATCAACCAGATGGGAAATGACCAAAAGCATATATAATTCACTTACCGAACGAAAACAACAGGGTAAAAAATCTTTTGCTGTACTTATTGACCCCGATAAGGTTAATGATACTAACCTGGAACAATTGATTGCTCTTTCTGTTGATGCCCGGGTAGATTATTTTTTAGTGGGTGGCAGCTTGGTTATCTCCAATTGTTTAGACGAATGTTTGCAGTTGATTAAGAAAAACTGCAACATTCCTACCATACTTTTTCCGGGTAGCCCTAACCAGGTAAGTAAATATGCCGATGCATTATTGTACCTGTCACTAATAAGTGGCCGCAATGCCGATTTATTAATTGGCCAGCATGTAATAAGTGCACCGGTGGTAAAACAAAGCGGGCTCGAAATTATGCCCACCGGTTATATGGTAATTGATGGTGGCGCACCCACCACCGTTTCGTACATCAGCAATGCCACACCCATACCCGCCGATAAAAATGAAATAGCGGTATGCACTGCCATGGCCGGCGAAATGCTGGGCATGAAATTAATTTATATGGATGCTGGCAGTGGTGCCAAACGTGCCATTACCGAAAGCATGATTCAAAAAGTTTCATCTTGTATTGATGTGCCTTTAATTATTGGCGGCGGCATTATTGAACCCGAAAAAGCTTACCTCAATTGCAAAGCCGGCGCCGACGTAATTGTGGTGGGCAACGCAATTGAAAAAGATCCTGCACTTATAAAAGAAATGGCCGCTGCGGTGCATAGTGTAGCGGTGAAAGTGTAATGTAATTATTCTATTATGAGCATCAGTAATTCTATTTAGTTATGGTGGCAACAGTTGTTTTTTTAAAAAAAAGAAAAAATCATACTTGTACATAAAATAGTAATTGAACTTTTATCTAAGTGTTCTCCCTCTTAGCTTATAATAGCCGGATATAAAAAATAAGGTTGATGCAATAAAAAATAAGAGGTATAAATAAGTAAGCCCAATTGTCATTAAAAAAAGATATTGCACGCAAAAGATCAGTAATAGCATTATAAGATATTGTTTCATACTAAAATTTTGAATGAATGTGATACTGTTCATTAGCAATACCAGGCTATAGCCGCATAATGTAAGGTTAATGGCATCAATGTAATGCAGGTGAGCTGGAGCAAGCAGGTAAACAGTAATAAATTCCGGAAGTAACAAGGCAAAATATACCATTGAATATTGCAACAATCTTTTGCCTAATGAAATCGGTGCACCCCGGTAAAACATCAGGTATGTCTCTTCAAATTCCCTGATCCGGTAAATAATGATTCCGTTGGCAAGTATGCCAAAATTGTAAAACAAAAAAACAAAACAGGCATCAAAATCGCTGAGCGAATTGTTTTTAGTAAGGCTATAAAGTACTCCACAGGTAAAGAGTTTAGTACCCAGCCAAAGTATTTTCTGCTTATTCATAACAAACCTAATCAGTATAACAGGATAATGTGACGTTAGTAATGACAGCAACTTTATTTTTTTTATTGGAAGTACAATATTTTTATGCAATTTATCTAATTGATAAACATGCAAAGCTGCTGCACTGCAACATAAAAACAGCAAATAAAAAATTACAATTAATACAGAAGTATAATAATGTAGTTGCCAGCCAACAATAATAATGAACAAGGCATACAAAATTACGGGCATTAAAAGCCAGGCTTCAACGATAAAAAACAATTTCAATCTTTTTGCTTTATCCTGGTAATTAAAGATATGCAGGAAAGAATATTCGGGTTTAACTATTATTGCAGAAACAAATGCTGTACACTTTCTGGCATATAAAATCCATGCAAGAAGTATAAATAGCAGGAAGCTGGTATTTGAAAGCATACCTTTTACTAATGAAAAATGATACGAATATAACCCTGCACCAGACTGCTGGCTTACAATAAAAAACATTACAGTAAAGAAAAAAATAAAAGTACCTGCGTTCTCCCGGTAAAAAGATTTTACAAAAGATTGGAATAATATTTTTGCAGGATAGTTCATTCAGTTAAAAACACTTCTGTTGCGTACTGTTAGTTCTTTACCAGAAATCAACAGGCGGGTATCCAGTTCCTGGTGCGAACTCATTAAAAAAGTAGTTTCGGTATTTTTGTGTTTTTCCAAAATAAGATTACATAAAGTTTTAAAAGCATCCGCATCCAGAGTAATTAATGGTTCGTCAAGCACAACCAGCAATGGGTTGCCCAAAAATGCCAGTACCAACGATAATTTTTTTGTCATGCCTGCAGAGTAAGTGCCTATGTAACCATTTATATAATCCTGCATATTAAATAACTCAATCAAAATGTTGGCTTCTTTCAATGGTAGTTTGCGGGTATTCAGGTATAGATAAATTAAATCCATACCTGTTGTAAATACGGGAAATAATGGTTCGGCTTCTGCCCAGCTTACATTTCTCCTGTAGCTAAGCGGTTTATTTTGCAGGCTTATATTATTAAATAAAATATCACCATCAAACGGAAGTAAGCCTGCCACCATTTTCAACAAGGTGGTTTTGCCTGAGCCATTTGCCCCCTTTACCCAATAAATATCTTTTTTTATCTGAAGAGACGGAATTTCAAGTACAGTATGGTTATTATAATCCTTTTTTACATTTTTCAACTCTAACATAAAATAAAGGTATTTTATCAGACTGAATATAAATGCTGCAAATAAAAATTTCAGGCGAAAGCCTCAAAGACGAAAAATAATTATTGTGGATGTGATCAAAGGATATTACCAAAGATATTTTTTGTAATGTTTTTACTTCTCCTTCTCTACCCTCGATGGAGTATCCTTACCACTAACAATAGTTTTACTGCTTATGGCTATTGCTTTAATGATCTCCGCCATATTATTCATATCCAAAGTGCCAATTTCATCACTTTGTTTATGATAATTAGGTTCGTTGTTAGGGGCCTCTTCCATTTTAGAGGTGGAGATAGTATGAGCAGGTACACCCAGTTCGGCAAGCGTAGCATTATCGCTGCGGTAAAATAAATTTTGCTTGGGATAGGGGTCGGGCTCAAAATGAAATTTAGAACCAGTAAGATTGGCCTGTAAGATCTTACCCATGTCGCTTTTTTCGTAGCCGGTAATGTAAGCACTATTGGTACCCCATTTACTTTCGGTGCCAATCATTTCAATATTAAAAAGGGCCATTACTTTATCGGCATTTAATTGTTTGCTAAAGTAACGGCTGCCAAAGCCTCCAATTTCTTCAGCAGTAAAAGCTACAAAAATGATGGTGCGTTCATTTTTTTGTTTTAAAG
>JAYSTT010000320.1:0-3319 GCA_043719495.1 Ferruginibacter sp.
TAGAAAAGCTTAAATTCCGGGCAGCGTTTTTTGAATTCTGCTTATCATCGCCACTTACTTTACCAAAAGTTATATTTGCCCTGGCAGATAAATTATCCGTTATTTCATATAGCAATCCTGCACCAAATGCAGGATGAGACTGATTAAGTGTAAATCTTTTATCCTGCAGATCTCCCTGGTAATTACTAAAACCAGCAAAAACAGTTAGTTGTAAATTTTGTGCTTTTACTGAAAAAAATGTAAGTAAAAGCGAAATTAAAAATAATATTCTTTGCATAAAAAATAAGAGTAAACTATTTATGTTTACCCTGCTAATATCATACCAAATAAGAATTATACTTTTATTTTTTAAGATACATTACTTCCTTTACCAGTTTTACAGTACGAGGTACATCCGGTAAATAGGCAGCCACCAAATTTGGAGCATAGTGCATTGGTGCATCAGCAGAAGTAATCCTGCGTATGGGTGCATCTAAATAATCAAATCCTTCTTTTTGTATTCGGTAAGCAATTTCAGAAGATACTGATGCAAATGGCCATTGTTCTTCCACAATTACCAACCTGTTGGTTTTTTTAACGCTCTCTAAAATAGTAAACCAATCTAAAGGGCGGATAGTAGCAAGGTCAATTACTTCTGCTTCAATTCCTTCTTTGGCTAACTCTTCTGCAGCACTAAGGGCAACTTTCATCATTTTATTAAAGGAAACAATGGTTACATCCTTTCCTTCTCTTTTTATAAATGCTTTCCCTATAGGTAATACATATTCCTCTTCCGGCACTTCGCCTTTATCACCATAGGCAACTTCACATTCCATAAAGATTACCGGATCATCATCACGAATAGCAGCTTTCAATAATCCTTTAGCATCGTATGGCGTTGCAACGCTGATAACTTTGAGCCCCGGAATATTGGCATATAATGATTCAAATGCGGTTGAATGCTGTGCGCCTAATTGCCCTGCACTTCCACCAGGTCCCCTAAAAACAATAGGGCATCCAACCTGTCCGCCACTCATTGCCAGCATTTTAGAAGCGGTATTTAATATTTGATCTAAAGGCAAAACTGCAAAGTTCCAGGTCATGAATTCTACAATTGGGCGAAGCCCGTTTTGTGCAGCACCAACAGCAATACCGGCAAATCCTAATTCGGCAATGGGTGTATCAATAATCCTTTTTTCTCCAAATTCATCCAGCATACCCTGGCTTACTTTGTAAGCACCGTTGTATTCAGCCACTTCCTCCCCCATTAAAAATACCCTTTCATCCCTTCTCATTTCTTCCTGCATGGCTTCTCTTAATGCTTCCCTTAATGCTATTTGACGCATGTTGTTGATTTAGATTTTTCTTTTAAGATTGCAAATTTATTCTATCGGAGGCAGATGAGCAAATTGTATTAACCTCTGGTTACAATAGTTAGAGAAATTTTTCTTTCAAGGAAGATTATTGTTGAAAATATTTACTGGCATGTATTAATTTGATACAGCGGCCCGTCGTTTGCAATGATAATTCACTCAAACTAAAGAAGCAGGGTTAAATAAAGGGAAATGCTTCCCGAGGCCTATAATTTTTAAATCAGGCATATTCAAATTTCCTGTGGGGAACAAATTTTTCAATCTTTTTTTTCAATTCGGCAGGACGGAAAGGTTTCAGAACATAATCATTAAATCCGTCGTTGGTAATCAATGAATCCATATTTTCCAGTAAGGTTGCAGTAAATGCAATAATTGGTACTTCGGTATTGGTTTCCCGAATTATTTTAACAGCGGCATAACCATTCATTTCCGGCATTTCAAGATCCATCAGTATCAAATCAAATTGATGATACTTCATTAGCTCCAAAGCCTGTAATCCATTGCCGGCTTCTTTTATTCGGATACCCCAATTTTGCAAAAACTTATTTAAAATGGCCGAATTTATTTCATTGTCTTCCACTACCAATATTCTTACACCACGTATATCATTTTGAGGTTTGTACAATTCTGTTTCTTCAGCCTTCAGCTGTTCTTTTATATCTTTATTAAAATTAAGGGTAAAATAAAAACAGGCTCCTTTGCCCAATTCACTTTCCACTTTTATTTTACCTCCTAATAAATTGGCCAGTTTTTCGCTTATGGTAAGGCCAAGCCCTGTTCCGCCAAATCTTCTTTTTAAATCTTCTGCATGTACCTGTACAAAACCTTCAAAAATTTCCAATTGCTTTTCCTTTTTAATTCCAATTCCGGTATCCTCCACTTTAAATGTTAAGGAAATATCATTTGCATCAGAATTTTCGATAAGAACTGTTAATACAACTTTTCCTTCAAAGGTAAATTTTAAAGCATTGGAGATAAGGTTATAAAGTATCTGCCGGAGTTTTACTACATCACTTATTACATATAAATCTTTTATTGCAGCATCATAATTAAAAATCAGGTCAATCGTTTTATTCTTAAACTGATTTTCGAAGGTGTTAATGAGATATTGCACCGCTTCTATTAAATTAAAAGACTCTTTATTTAACTCCATTTTGCCTGACTCTATTTTACTAAAATCTAAAATATCGTTTATTATACTCAGCATATGTTCTGATGAGTATAACTGAAGATGGAGTTGCTTTTTAATATTTTCGGTAAGATTTGGTTCTGATAAAATTAAATTAGCCGTTCCAATAATGCCATTTAATGGTGTTCTTAATTCGTGACTCATACCGGATAAAAAACGAGCCTTTGCCTTAGCAGATTGCTCCAGTTTTTCTTTATACAATGTCAGTTCGTTTTCCGTTTTCTTTAATCCACTTATATCCCTGATACATAAGATTTGGTATTCCTTTTCATCTTTAACATAAGCAACGCTATTAATATATGCATTAAATTCACGCTTATTGTGCGTTCTGAAATTTCCCTCCCCATGCCAGTTATCGGGTATATTATCCATCAGAATATCGAGGTTAACACTATTACCGTTAAGGTAACGCATCATTAATTGTGAAATGAAAAGTCCGTTTAAACTGATTTCAAAAGGCAGCTCAAGCATTAAAGCCGCATTTCTGTTAAAATCAATAATTACTTTAGTTTCTTTATCAAATACGATGTATCCATCCAAGTTTGATTGAAACAAAGCTTCGTAGTAATTTTTTTTTCCTTTATATTCTTTTTTATAAGTAAAAGTAATCAGCAGGTGCCTTATCAGAAAGGCAGATAAAATAACAGATACAGTCAACCTGTAAACAAATAAATTATTAAATAATGCCTGCCTGCCAGAATTGGAGGATATGGAAAAAATAAAAGCAACCCAGGCAATAAAAATAATCGTATTAATTAAAATAGAATAAAATTTTACT
>JAYSTT010000033.1:0-1845 GCA_043719495.1 Ferruginibacter sp.
CGGTATTCGTTAATGAAGATATTACGCATTATGGTGTACAACCATGCTTTAATGTTGGTACCCACATTATATTTTTCCTTATTGGCAAATGCCCTGAACATAGTTTCCTGTAACAGGTCTTTTGCTGTTTCACTATCCCTTGTAAGGGTTATTGCAAATGGCTTTAAGTAATCGGCATTATTAATTACTATTTGGTTAAATTCTAAGTAGGACATAACTTCTTGTTTAATTATTGAAATGTAAAGTTAAACAAGAAATTAGAATTGTGCAAATTTTTGTTTAACTATTTTTAAAATAAATTAAACAAATTGAATTTCAATGTTTTATACTTCAGTTTTTGAAAATTCCGATACAAATTCCATTACCTCAGCAAAAGATCTTTTAAAATTTAAGGGAGGATGAATTTTTTTTTGATAGGTAGAAGTAAATTGGCCGGAGATAACAATGGGTGTACCAGAGAATTTTTGTGTGACATTGGTAATAAATTTATCAAAGTTGAAATTCTGGCCTACTGTTGTAAGGTGTGAATACAGATAATCTGGTTTCTTTAATTTAACTACATACTCCACATCCCTTAGTGGAACATTTGAGCCAAGATAAATAGTTGTTACTCCCCTGCTTTTTAACAAATAGTACATAAAAAGTAAACCCAGTTCATGATATTCACCTTCTGGCATAAAAAGCAAAACAGTTTTGTCTACTTTTATAGACGTAACAATTCCATCTATACCTACAATTAATTTTTGCCTGATTATATTGGTTACAAGGTGTTCCTGCGCCGGGTTTATATGGTTGGTAAGCCATAGTATACCAATTTTTTCCAGGAAAGGAAAAATGATTTGTGTTATTGTTCTTTCAATGCCCCGAACCACTATATACTTATCCAGGATAACCTCTACTTTTTCTATATCTATATCCACCATACTTTGTATCAGTTCATTTACAATTCGTTCCTGCTGTGCTTCCAGATGATTAAGAGAAAGGACTTTTTCCTTTATCTCAACTTCATTCATTTTATCAATATGAGATATTTTATAGCCGTATTTATTAAGAAGGGCAACATTTAGAATTTTCTTTAATTCATCATTGCTATAGAATCTGATATTGGTATCAGTACGCTCTGGTTTAATAAAAGAATAACGTTGCTCCCATATACGTATGGTGTGGGCCTTTATTCCTGATAGATTTTCAAGATCCTTAATGGTAAAAGAATTCATTGTTACATTTTAGTACAACGGTATTACAATAATAAACAGAATATGTTTAAAAAACCAATAATCTGCTTCAACAAATATTAAAAATTACGTACGGGCAAATTCTTAAATACTTTACCCACCAATTGATTTTTAGGAAAAAGTATGGACCAGGCTGTAAGAAAGATGATCATAAAATCGGTATAAATGGAAGCATGCTTTTGATACCACATTTCCAGTTCTCCCTTGAAGGGATAAATTATGGCATACATAGCTTTGGGATCGGCCGAATCAGAAACTATTTTTTCCTCATCCCTAAAAATTAACGAACCTATACCCGTCATACCTGGCTTGCAATTATATATTTTGTTGCGTATTTCTTCGGGATATAACGGCATACTTACATCCATTAAAGGCCTGGGGCCAACAATACTCATATCGCCTTTAAATACATTAATAATCTGAGGTAACTCATTAATTTTTGTAATGCGTAAAAGTTTTCCAAAACTGGTTACACGGGGGTCATTTCTAAGTGTAATTTCTCCTGTACCAATATTGGGGCTATTTTTAAGCATGGTGGCAAACTTCCAGATATTAAAGGGCTTGTTTTTATATCCTATTCTTCTTTGTTTGTAAAAAACTTCTCTCTCGC
>JAYSTT010000321.1:0-8003 GCA_043719495.1 Ferruginibacter sp.
CTGTTTCTTTAAGCTCAATATTTTTTGTTTGTAATACTTCATCTGTTGCAATGGCGTGGTGCAACAGTTGTATCAAATCTTTTTCATCCAGCGATTTTAAAATATACACTTGTGTGCGGCTAAGCAAGGCACTGTTAACTTCAAAAGACGGGTTTTCTGTTGTGGCACCAATTAAAGTGATAACTCCTTTTTCTACCGCACCCAGCAACGCATCTTGCTGGCCTTTGTTAAATCGGTGTATTTCATCAATAAATAAAATAACGCCGCTTTGCGTTTTTGCCAGTTCAATTATTTCACGTACTTCTTTAACGCCGCTGCTTATTGCACTGAGTGTATAAAACGGAACGTTTAATGTATTGGCAATAATATTGGCAATGGTGGTTTTGCCAACACCCGGTGGCCCCCACAAAATCATGCTGGGCACTTTACCGTTTTCTATTGCAGTGCGAAGAATGCTGCCTTTACCTGTAAGGTGTTGCTGGCCGGATAATTCATCCAGTGTTTTGGGACGTAAGCGTTCGGCGAGTGGGGGAAGTGAATTCAAAATTTATAATTAAGCATTTAAAATTAATCTTCCTCAAAATAGTCTGAGTCAATTTTTTTAATCTCGTAAATATTTTGAGTGGAAACGCCGAGGTTGTAGTCAATCATGTATTGAGCCAGTTTTTCGCCATCAATCAACACAACCTTAGTGTCCATTTGCAAAGCATACTCGGTAGCTTCTTTTGTAAAATTTGAAGTAGTGATAAATACGCCTTTTTTTGCTCTTTGCCCTGCTAATGCCCCAACAAATTTTTGCACTTCAGGTCTGCCTACAACTCCTTCCCAACGCTTTGCCTGTATATAAATTACATCAAGCCCTAGTTTATCTTCTTTTATAATGCCATCTATACCTTCATCTCCACTTTTTCCAATGGCTCTGCCTGCATCCTGTATCGAACCACCGTAACCCATTTTTACTAAAAGTTCAACAACTATTCTTTCAAAAAAATAGGGATCAACAGTTTTTAGTTTTGATAAAAGGTCTTGTTCTAAGGATTGCCGTATTTTGATATACCCTAGTTCAATTAGCTCTTCTGGATTTTGTTGTTTGGTTTCTTCTCCGATTTCTTGTTCAATTTCCACAGCCTCTTTTTTTTGTGGAACCTGAAATGCCAGAAATTCGGGAAATTGTTTTAAAAATTTCACATTTATTATTGAAGGGTTTGAATCTATAATCCCTTTACCTTTTTCAGAAATAGTAATACAGCCACGCTTGTAAGAATCTATCAAACCAGCTTTTTTCATGTAGGTTTTTGCCCAGCCAATTCTATTCTTAAAAATATAATCTGTGCCACTTGGTAAAAGTTCTACAAGTTCTTCTTTGGTCAAACTAAACTGTTCTGCTAAAATTTCTTCAACTGTACGCATTTTGTATTCCTTTCCATCACTAATAAGTTTTAATAATGGTAACATTATAGTTTGAAAGTCTGGTATCATCTTAAATTTTTTACAAAAAAGCCCGACAGAAAATTCTATCAGGCTCTAAAAATAAGTAATATTCTAAAGAGATGACACCTTTTAAAAAGGTGTCATCTCTGATATTTATTTCAAATCCAACTTTATCTGCAACTCCTCAAACTGTTTGGCATCAATAGTGCTTGGTGCGTCAATCATCACATCCCTACCACTATTATTTTTAGGGAAGGCAATAAAATCACGGATGCTTTCGCTGCCACCTAAAATAGCACACAACCTGTCGAAACCAAAAGCAATACCACCATGCGGCGGCGCACCATATTCAAAAGCACCAAGTAAAAAACCAAATTTATGTTGCTGCTCTTCTGCATCCATTCCCAAAGCAGCAAACATTTTTTCCTGCAATTCTCTTTGGAAAATTCTTATTGAACCACCTCCAATTTCGTTACCATTTAACACCATATCGTAAGCATTGGCTTTAATATTTGCATAAGGATGTTTTAAATATTCCGCCGCATTTTCAATTACAGGATTGTTATCAATCATCTCTGCAATTTGATTTGGCTTGGGGCTTGTAAACGGGTGGTGACGGGCTACCCAGCGGTTGCCTTCTTCATCGTATTCAAACAATGGAAAATCAAGCACCCACAATAATTTAAAGTCGGTGGGCTTGCGCATGCCTAATTTATCGGCCATAAACATTCTTAAATCGCTTATCGCTTTTCTGGTTCTTTCTTCTGCACCTGCTAAAATTAAAATCAGGTCGCCGGGTTTTGCATTGGCTGCTGTGGTAATGGCTTTTAATTTTTCTTCGTTGTAAAATTTATCTACGCTACTTTTAAAAGTTCCGTCGGCATTACATTTAATAAATACCAATCCTTTCATTCCAATTTGCGGACGTTTAACCCATTCTGTTAGTTCATCTGTTTGCTTACGGGTATATTCGCTGCAATTCGGAATTGAAATGGCAAGCACTGTCTCCACCTCGTCAAACACTTTAAAATCTGCTCCTTCAATTAATGCCGCCTTATTTTCTTTTGATGGAAAAGTATGTGCAGGAAATTTAAGGTTACAAATTTTTATATCAAACCTAATATCTGGTTTATCATTGCCATAATTCCACATGGCTTCTTCCCAGGTAATGCGCTGCACTGTTTCGGTGTAATCAATATTTTTTACATCTTTAAAAATCCGTTTTACCAAACCTTCAAAAGTTTGTAAAATATCTTCCTGCTCCACAAAACACATTTCACAATCTATTTGTGTAAACTCTGGTTGCCTGTCGGCACGTAAATCTTCATCCCTAAAACATTTTACAATTTGATAGTAACGGTCGTAACCACTTACCATTAATAATTGCTTAAAAGTTTGCGGACTTTGTGGCAATGCATAAAACTGGCCTGCATTCATTCTGCTGGGTACTACAAAATCCCTTGCGCCTTCTGGCGTACTTTTAATTAAAAAAGGGGTTTCAATATCCATGAAATTATTTTCGTGCAAATAATTTCTTGCACTGCGGCCCACGGCATACCGCAGCTCTAAATTTTTCTTTACAATATTTCTTCTTAAATCTAAAAAGCGGTATTTCATCCGCAGCTCATCACCACCATCGGTATCATCTTGTATAGAAAATGGCGGTACAGCCGACTTATTTAATATATTAAATGATGCTACTAATATTTCAATATCGCCTGTGGGTATGTTAGTATTTTTGCTGCTGCGCTCATTTACAGTGCCATTAACCTGCAATACAAATTCCCTTCCCAAAGGATTTGCTTCCAGTTCTGTATTTAGTGCTTCGGAAAATAATAATTGGGTAATGCCGTAGCGGTCCCTTAAGTCTACAAATGTGATGCTGCCGAATTTGCGAACGGTTTGCACCCATCCGGCAAGTGTGACGGTTTTGTTGTTATCAGTTAGTCTTAATTGGCCACAGGTATGAGTTCTGTACATATACTATATAAAATTGAGCAACAAAGATACGCTTATAAAGGTTTTTATAAAATGAAGAGTTTTAGGGAAATGCAGACTGTATTGTCGCTTCGATAAAAGATCAATAGCGGTATGCCGTTGAAAGGATTGCGACGCAACGATGATGCCATGAAAAACTAAAGCTAGTATCAAAAAAATCACATCGTTTCTTCTACCTTCCTGTGCCGTGGCCACCAAATTAAATAATAATAAATTAAAAATAATAGCCCTATACAAAAAGGTATCATGGCGCTTTGCTTACCTGTTAATCCAAAAAGTAAAATGGTTTCATCAAACTTAAAAAATTCACTTAGCATCCAAAAACTGTTGGCACTTATCCAGAATACAATAGCAAAGTTGTGGCACACTTCGCTCATAAAACTTTTGTTTTTAAAAGCGATCCATATTGCAATTACGAGTGTTGGAATGATCATGATGATGCCCAATGGCTTCCACACCATGCACCAGCTAATATCTTTAAACAACCAAAATATTATGTGCAGGTTTTCCATTTTTCTAAAACGGAGAGGAATAGAATAATTAATATTTTGCGGCATTATATTGAAATTTTTTCAAAAAAATATATTTTACAGAATAAATATAAAAATAATTCGTTTATTCTACTGAAACTAATTTTAATAAAAACCTAAACAATGAAAAAAATTTTATTTGCAGCAATGGCAATATGCCTTATATCTGCATCCAATGCACAATTTATTAAAAGTGACGTTGGCGCATCTATCTTTATTGGAAGTGCCAACTTAACCAAAGGTGGCGAAACAGTAAAACTACAGCCAAGTTTTTATGGCTTATCTTGGTACCCAAGATATATGCTGGGAAGTTCTATTAGTGTAGGCGTTCCACTTACTTTAGGCTTTTCAGGATCATTTAATTCGAGAGAAGGCGGTAACTTTTCTTTTGGTTTAGATGCACCTATTGCAGTAGATTATAACTTTGGGTATGGTGCAGCAGGTGGCGAAGAAGAAACTGATGCTGGTTTTGGGGGTTTTATTGGTGCTGGTTTTGGTTATACAAAAACGGCCCAGGCAACGCCTGATAATTACAGCACTACCATTTGGAACGAAGCTGATTTTTCTGCATCAAAAAGTTACGGTCCAATGGCACATTTAGGTGTAAGGTTTCCTATTAAACAAGGTGACAATTCTGTTACAATTAGATTATCCTATAAAAAAGGTTTGGAAACAGAAAAGTTTAACTTTTTTGGCGGCACATTATTGTATGGCTTTTAATTTAAAAAAGTATTAAAATAGAGATGACAGCTTTTTAAAAGCTGTCATCTCTTCCTAAAGCTTTCTATTCAACCGTTACCCTTATTCCTTCGCTATGGCTTGTAAACTCTGGTGCATACATGCATTGTATGGTGGTAATACCATTGCTAAAATTACCAGTATGTGTAACAAACATCGGGTATTCAAAAACATAAGTACCACGGTTTAACCAACCAAAAAAGAAATTGGTGCTGGCATCTTTAGTGCTTTCGTAATAACCTAAGCCACCTTGATATTTATATTCGCTAATTACATTTACTGGTTCCATACAAGCGGCCCTCATGTCTTTCATGTGTACGTATTCCATGTCTCTGTCTACCCTTAATTCGATACGCACTTTTACTTTATCACCTACTTTTAATGCAGCACCATCTGCCAATGCTTCCAGTAAAGGTCCTTTGTCGCTATTTCTTTCAATAAACAATTGCTTCTTTAATTTTAATGGTGTTTCTGCAGGAGTTATTTTATCTAAGTCTTCAAAGTATTGCCAGTAAACAGCCCCCCAAGAGCCCCCTCCGCCCCCTGAAGGGGGAACTTGCGAAGATTTAAGCGAAACATTAATATTCCCCATCTCCGGTTTTACTTTTTCGGCAGTAATTGTTTTTTTGAAATAACCTGTTCCGGCTTCTGTTTTTGAATCTGTACTCTTGATTGAGATACTGCCCAGTGTTATCTCTATGTCTGGTTCACTTTCTAAAATTGAAGACTGCAAAGTTGCCCCTTTGGGGGCTAGGGGACTTAGTAATAATGCATAACATGCTTCGGCAGTGGCTTTGGTGGTTTTCCAGTTTTGTGTTTGCTTTTGTTTTAACAACCAGGTTTTTAAATCATCTACTGTGGTATTATTTTTATCAATATCGCTGAAAGCTTCAATCATCATTGCCTGACTTTCTATTGGCGCCTGGTGCCAATAATAACCGCCGCCATTTGCCCAATCTTTCCAGTACATGCCCATCTCTTCTTTATTAATTGCATTTTCTTTTAATGATTTGATGATGGCTTTTGGTATGGCTTCATCTTTTGTGCGATGTAATGCTAAAGCAATCATGGCCTGCATGTATTTACTGTTGCTGAGCCAGAATTTTTGTGATTGCCCACGGTAATAATTGTAAGCCGTTTGCGAAGCCTCTGCAATTTTATATTCCGCAAAAAAACTACGCATGTACAAATACTGAATTTGAGTATTGCTTAAATTGTTATTGCTTAGTTTGGTTTTTGAACGAATTAAATTATCATAATCTTCTTTTATTTTTTTATCTAGATAAATAATGGCTTTATCAACAATAGCTTTTACTTTTTGATAATTATCACCGCTTAATGCATTTAGTTTTCTTAAATGTCCAATGCCTGTAATAATGTATTGAGTTATGTACCTATCATCAGGCCCGCCTTTAAACCAAACAAAACCACCATTGCTGCTTTGCATTTCTTTTAGCTTGTTAAAGGCTTTATCCATTTCGCTGCTCATCTTCACCATATCAAACAGCAAAGCAATATTTTTCTTTTGCTCATTTTCGTTTTGTGCATCCAACACCCAAGGTGTTTCTTGAAGTAAAGCAGATTTTAATTCTTCATTTTTTTGAAGATTAGAAAGCAATGCAGCTACCTCACCCCCCGCCCTCTCCAAAGGAGAGGGAGCTTTCCATTTTTCAAATACCGTTTTAATTTTTGGCATGCTGTTGCTGATATAAGTTGCCAAAACATTTGCATAATAACGGTTGAAAGTTTGCTCGGCACATTCGTAAGGGTATTCCATTAAATAAGGCAATGCCTGCACCGCATACCAGGCCGGGTTACTGGTGTATTCAACTGTTAATGCATGGTGCGACAGGGTTGTACTGCTGCCGCTGTTTAATAATTTATCAAATTGAAAAGTTTTTGCAGTTTGATTACGCAGATTAATAGGCAACGACTCTGTAACTAACATACGGTTGGTTAAAACCGGTATTGCCATTTCTTCACCATCACTTGCGTTGGTGGTTTTTGCAATAATGCGATAAGTCATTGCCGAGTTAAAGTTGAATGGTACTTCCATTGGGAATTTTACTGCAAAACTTTGCCCTGCAGCGACTGTAAAATATTGCGTGGGAAAAACATTTTTAAACCAGCCATCAACAGGTTTGTTAGTGGCGGCATCTAATAATTCTAATTGTGCGGTGCCGGTTACTTCGCTATCACTAAGGTTTACAATTTTAGCACTAAACTCCATCGCATCGTCTTCTCGTAAAAAACGTGGTGCATTGGGTTGTACCATCAATGGTTTTTGTGTTACCAAAGTTTTTTCGCTGTAACCACTGGCCAGGTCTTTGGTATGTGCCAGTGTCATCAATTTCCATTTGGTTAATGCTTCTGGTATGGTAAATTCAAAACTGATATTGCCTTCGGCATCTGTTTTTAAATCTGGAAAAAAGAAAGCTGTTTCGTTGAAGTTTTTGCGAATTTGAACCGTTTTATTTTCGCTAACTTCTTCATCTTTTACAATTTTGGGTGGTGTAAATTTTACCTGTTGAACTTTTGCCACTGAACCAGTAATATCTTTTCTTTTAACTTCAGACATAACATTGCCTGCGGCCATTTCTAAATTATCATTTTGAGCCATTGGAGCAGCCATTGTTGCCTGCCCTCTTAAAACAACTTTACTATACTCCGAATCTCTATACCTTAAAGTATTCATCCACCACACAGGCTCCTCTTCATTGTCAGTTTTATAAGTTCCTAATCTGTCATAAGTTTTTTCTCTACCATCAATATAAGCAACTTCTCTTCTGTTGTATTCTTCACTTTCCACTTTTTCAAATCCTTTCTCCTCCCAGTTAACGCTATTGTATAAACTTGGCCAGATATTTAACCTGTTCCAGCTATGCGGTTTAAACTGGTCAAGCGATGCATCGTACATTCCTGCTAACATTTCTGCAGCTACTTTTTCTCCTTTGTTGCCGGTAATTTTTACTGTCCATTTT
The DNA here is from genome assembly GCA_043719495.1 of Ferruginibacter sp. Classification (GTDB taxonomy): domain Bacteria; phylum Bacteroidota; class Bacteroidia; order Chitinophagales; family Chitinophagaceae; genus Ferruginibacter. Next base: position 7,679 of record JAYSTT010000321.1, read on the forward strand.
TCGTTAGCGCCGGGTAATAATTTATCACGGAAGGTGGCGTAAGTAATGTTTAATTCTTTATTGCTCCAGGGGATATCAAAACTTTCGCCGCCTTTATATGTGCGGTTGTGTTGTACAAATACGTAACTCATGGCCATGCCACCACGGTCTTGTTCTCCCGCAGATTCCGCAAATGCCGCAGATTTATTTTTGGTTATGGTTTGATGAGTAGTAGCAGGCTGACTATTCATTTTAGATAAAGAATGTATGAGCCAGATATTATCAAAACCGGTGGCGATATTGTATTCCACTTTTTCTCCCGGTTCAAGGGTTTGTTTTTTTACAT
>JAYSTT010000322.1:0-8002 GCA_043719495.1 Ferruginibacter sp.
TACAGAAAATGAAGAAACAATTGCCTCAATTATTCTTGGCAATTCCCTGTTAACAGCAAGGGGGATACCGGTAGCAGGCGAATATGAAATAAAGAATGCTCAGGCCATGAAAATAATGGACAGCTTTGGCGCCGGCGGTTCTTTCACTGAATATTATGCCATGGATTTTGCAGCTGATGTGGTATTGATGGGACATGATGGCCCCGGGCATATTGCTATTGCTGAAGGTAAAACGAAAGTTTGTCCTTTAGGCGTTTACCACGGAAAAGTAGGGAGTGGTTTGTCCGTTGAAATGTCCGTTAAAAATGGCCCTGTTACCTTACTTTCAGTAGTGGAAGCCGGCAATGGGAAATTACTATTGCTGGTAGCTGAAGGAGAATCAGTTTCTGGCCCGATTCTTCAAATTGGAAATACCAACAGCCGCTATAAATTTTCCATTGGTGCAAGGAAATTTGTGAACGACTGGAATAGTCATGGCCCTGCGCATCATTGTGCGGTAGGTGTGGGGCATATCGCTGCTAAAATAGAAAAATTAGGGTATCTCCTGAATATAGAAGTGGTGAAAGTTTGTTAGCAGATTTTCGCTGATCGGTAATAACACCTACCTGTATCAGGATTTATTTTGCAACGATTTTGGATGCACCCATAATAAAGAAGACTTTATTTTTTTGTTGAATTTCTTTTTGTCAACTCCGATTTACTTAAAATAAAATAAATAAAAAAGTGCCCCAACAAATGAGGCACTTTTAGTTTTTCCGGGCAATGATGAATTAAACCAAAACCGTTTTTTTAGCCTTTTTTAATTCTTCCTTTGTTCTTTCTAATTCTTCTTTAATTTTTTCCAATTGTTTTTTTAATTCTTCTTTATCAATATTTTTTAATTCCAATTTCATTTCTTTCATCGATTCCTGAATTTCTTTATTTATTTTAGCCATGTCCACTTCTTTCAGGCTTTGCTGTACCTCATTCATAATTTTTTGAACATCAACTTCTTTCAAAGAATTGTTAACATCTTCCATTATTTTTTTCATGTCTACTTCTTTCAGGCTTTGCTGTACCTCATTCATAATTTTTTGAACATCAATTTCTTTCATTGCCTTACTTATTTCAGCATTGATCTGGGTCATGTCAATCTGCTTCATCTCTTTTCCAAGTTGTTTCATGGCATTTTGTAATTCTTTCATTGCTTTATCCATTTCAGCCTGGTTCATTTTTTTCTTTCGGGTGGTATCTTCATACACTTGTTGAACACCCAGCTTTGGGTAAATAAAAGGCGAATCCTGAAAGGACATACTGATTACAGCAATTACAATTACTGCAGAAATGCCGGCAATTGCTTTTTTGTTTTTTAAAATAAATTGTTTCATGGCTTTACTTATTTGGTTAATGATTAAATACGAATTTGGTTAATGATTAAATACGAATGATTTCGTAACAAATATAGGCAGCTATTTTATATTCTGCAATCCGGTAATAAAATTTAACATTTCAAGATTGAGTCATTTTGGTAACATCATTTTACTAACTCAGAATTTTATACGATTTTTACACAAATAATGTTACATGGTAGCTGAAAAAAAAATGGTGCCGGTTAAAGAACATATCGAACAGTTTAAAAATATTGTTGGGGAGTCATTTGTTTTGATAGATGAAGAGAGCTTAAAAAATTACGATCATGATGAAACAGAAAACCTTCATTTTTTACCAGATATTGTTATAAAACCACGAACAGCACAGGAGATAAGCGGCATTATGTTAATTTGTAATGAACAAAAAATCCCTGTTACTCCCCGGGGTGCAGGTACAGGCCTTGCAGGAGCTGCCTTACCAAATTTGGGTGGAGTGTTGATTTCTATGGAAAGAATGAATTCCATTTTGGAAATTGACGAGCGTAATCTGCAGGTAACCACAGAGCCGGGTGTTATTACCGAAGTGTTACAAAATGCTGTAAAAGAAAAAGGATTGTTTTATCCGCCCGACCCCAGCAGCAGAGGCAGTTGCTTTATTGGTGGAAATATTTCGGCAAATAGCGGCGGGCCAAAAGCAGTAAAGTATGGCGTAGTAAAAGATTATGTATTGAATTTAGAAGTGGTGCTTCCAACCGGAGAAATTATCTGGACTGGTGCCAATGTATTGAAAAATTCTACGGGATATAATCTTACGCAATTAATGGTGGGCAGCGAGGGTACGTTGGGTATTGTAACAAAGATTGTCTTAAAACTTTTACCGCATCCCAAATATGATTTACTCATGTTGGTGCCTTTTAATAATTTAGAAAAAGCAGGTGAAGCAGTGAGTGCTATTTTCCGTGCAGGATTTACCCCAAGTGCTTTAGAGCTGGTGGAAATTGATGCACTGAAAATTGTGAGCAAAATGATGGATAGCGTTGCTGTGCCTGTTACCGATGATATTGCAGCACACCTAATTATTGAAGTAGATGGCAACCATTTGGAAACGCTGATGAGTGAAATGGAAGCTATTGCCGATTTATTAATGCAGTTTGAATGTGGCGAAATATTTTTTGCAGACGATGCTCAGCAAAAAGCAGAGCTATGGAAAATGCGGCGCCGCGTGGCAGAAGCAGTAAAATTAGCGGGGTATACAATTGAGGAAGATACTGTAGTACCAAGAGCTTCGCTGCCTGCATTAATTCGTGGTGTAAAAGAACTGGGTAAACAATATAATTTTCATGCAGTATGTTATGGCCATGCAGGAGATGGCAACCTGCATATACGTATAAAAAAAGAAGGTAGTATTTACAGCTTAAATAATCCTGATATTATCCCATCTATAAAAGCAATGTTTATACTCGTAAAATCATTGGGTGGCACCATCAGCGGGGAACATGGTATTGGTTTAATTCAAAAAGAATACATGGATATTGTTTTTGATAAAGCCAATCTTAATTTAATGAAAGGCATTAAAAAAGTATTTGACCCAAACAATATTTTAAATAGTGGAAAAATATTTGATATTAATTAAACAAATACTGCAACAGTAAAATCAAAAAAAAATTAACTCAATAATCAATCCGTAAATAAATGGTAAAGGGTATAAAAAAAATAATTTTAGGGGTACTGTTACTTATAGTTGCAGTAGCGGTAAACGCCCAGAATGAAGAGAGCGGTAAAAAAGTATTAAAAAAAGAAAATCTTTTTACAGGAGGAGATATTACAGCATCTTTTTATAGCGGAGGAACCGTGTTGGGCATTGGTCCTTATTTTGGATATAGTATAAATAGATTTTTAGATGTTGCTGTTACTACAAATATCAATTACACTTCGCAAAGAGACTACCAGGTATATGGGGATAGGGTACGGCAAACTATTTATGGCGCCGGTACTTTTGTGAGGTTATTTCCTGTAAAATTTATTTTTGCACAGGCACAATACGAACATAATTTTATTAAGCTTAAATATATTCCGGCCAATGGAAGCGGTTATGTTTTACAATCCAATAAGATAGATGCTAACAGTTTTTTAGTTGGCGGCGGATATTGCAATGGGCGGGAAGGAACAGGGGATGTTTTTTATTATTTTTCAGTAGTTTGGGATGTAAGTAGGGTAGCAGAGTCACCTTATGTAGATAATTTACAGCGCAGCTTGCCGATTATACGGGCAGGGTTACAAATTCCATTATTTCAAGGAGGTAACAACCGCGGAAAATTTTAAATAAACCTTTCCATTTCATCAGGCTTGTTTATAATTGTTATTCTGTCTTCCAGGGTATCATACAAAAAATTTTCCTGCTGCATTGTTATTGCATGGTTTAAAAGATGATCATAAAATCCTGCGGTATTTAAAATATAAATTTCTTTACTGTGAATACTTAGCTGGTTCCAGGTAAGCATTTCAAATAATTCATCCAGCGTACCAAAGCCGCCGGGTAATACTACAGCGGCATCACATTTTTCATACAGCATCTTTTTGCGGATGTGCATATTTTCAACCACTATTAATTCAGTTATTCCATGGTGGCTGTGTTCCCTGTCAGTTAACAACTGGGGAATAATACCAATTACTTTCCCATTTTTTTCCAATACGGCGTTGGCAACAGCACCCATTATACCTTTGTTACCACCGCCATAAATAAGGGTAATATTTTTATTGGCTAAAATATGCCCTAATTGTTTTGCATGAATTTCAAACAGGGGGTTGTTACCACTTTTACTGCCACAAAAAACGGCTAATGATGTAATTGCCATAAATTAATTAACTTGAACTTTATTGCAAGCTAATTATTAGGTATTAATTAATCACTATAATTTTTGTTATGTCGCCAGCAGTTTTATTTTCTTTTGTAATTGCTTATTTTGTAATACTTCTTGTGGTGGCATGGTACACCAGCAGAAACAGTAATAACGATACTTTTTTCAGTGGCAATAAAAACAGTAACTGGATGCTGGTAGCCTTTGGTATGATTGGCACCAGCCTCAGCGGCGTAACATTTGTAAGTGTTCCCGGAGGTGTGGGAGACTTTACCGGTAATTCATTTAAAGGCTTTGCCTATATGCAGGTGGCATTTGGTTATTTAATTGGTTATGCCGTTATAGCCTTTATATTGTTGCCATTATACTACCGGCTAAACCTTACATCAATATATAATTACCTGTTACAGCGGTTTGGTACTGTTACTTATAAAACGGGTGCCTTGTTTTTTATTATCAGCCGTACCGTGGGAGCCACTGCCCGTTTATACCTTGTTATAAATATCCTGCAAATATTTATTTTAGATAAACTGGGAGTTCCTTTTTTAGTAACTGCTGCAGTTATTTTACTCATGATTTTACTGTATACTTTTGAGGGAGGTGTAAAAACAATTGTTTATACTGATACCCTGCAAACCTCTTTGATGATTGCCGGGCTTATAGTTTGTGTAGTGTTTATTTTAAAACAACTCAATTTATCAGGTAGCGAAGCCATAAGCCAGATCAGCAGCCATGGCTATTTTAATATTTTTAATTATGATGTAAACAGCAAAAGCTTTTTTTTAAAACAAATTGTGGGCGGGGCTTTTATTACTATTGCAATGACGGGGCTGGATCAGGAAATGATGCAGAAAAACATCAGTGTAAAACGGCTGGGCGATTCTCAAAAAAATATTATTACCATGAGCATTGTATTGGTAAGCGTTTTATTTCTTTTTTTAGTTTTAGGGGGTTTGTTGTATTTATATACCACTTCAAAAGGAGCTGCTTACACAGATGTAATGGTAAATGGCAAAATGGTAAAACAACTTTTATTGGATGGTAATAATATCCTGGGCGATAAAATGTTTCCCACCGTTGCTATGAGTATGTTGCCCCCGGCAATAAGTATTATGTTCATCATTGCACTCATTTCTGCACTGTTTCCCAGTGCAGACGGGGCATTGACTGCACTCACTTCATCTTTCTGCATTGATATACTTGGTATCCAGAAAAGAAATGACCTTGATGAAAAGGCAAAAAAAAGATTGCGGTTAACCGTACATTTTACCTTTACTTTTATTTTTCTTATCTGTATCTGGGTGTTTTTTAAAATCGGCAATAACAGCATTATCGATAAAATTTTAGACCTGGCAGGATATACTTATGGTCCTTTGCTGGGGCTGTTTGCATTTGGCATTTTTACAAAACGAGGGCTAAATAACAGTTTGCTTATTACCATTATTTGCCTTATTGCACCCGCCATCTGTTACCTGCTTAATATTTATTCTCAGGAATTATTTGGAGCATACAAAATCGGTATTGAATTGTTATTAATTAACGGGGTTATTACATTTATTGGTTTATGGATTATATCAAAGAAGAGCAGTGACCATATCTTTATTCCTCAAACCAGTGGCGATCAAAATAATATTAAGGGCTTTGGCCATTAATATTTCTTCGTTATAATACTGTAACTTTGTACTGTTAGTAAGTGCCATTCCATTTTAGTGAAAATTGGAATGGCATTGTATTTATATCATCAAATCAAAAAAATGAACGGTTCAATTAACACTTTAAAACAACGCAGCTGGAAAGAAAGCCAGGCACACAGCAGCTGGCAAATATTTAAAATAATGGCCGAATTTGTAGATGGCTTTGAAGCACTGAGCAGGATTGGCCCATGTATTTCCATATTTGGAAGTGCAAGAACGAAGCCAGGTAATAAATATTATGAAGTAACAGTTGAAATTTCCAGGCGTTTGGCAGAAGAAGGTTTTGGTATTATTACTGGTGGTGGCCCGGGTATAATGGAAGCTGCTAACAAGGGTGCCTCTATTGCAGGTGGTAAATCAGTGGGATTGAATATTGATTTGCCTTTTGAACAACATCCCAATCCTTTTATTGACAGGGATAAATCTTTAAACTTCGATTTTTTCTTTGTGCGTAAAGTAATGTTTGTAAAATATTCACAAGGTTTTATAATGATGCCCGGAGGATTTGGTACGATGGATGAATTTTTTGAAGTGGCCACTCTTATTCAAACGGGAAAATTTAAGCAATCGCCGATGATATTAGTAGGCAGATCTTACTGGATCGGATTAATAAACTGGATCAAAGAAACCATGGGAGAGGAAGAACACAATATTAATGCTGAAGATTTAAATTTAATTCACTTATTTGATACAGCTGACGAGGTGCTGGATTTTATGCTGGATTATTATAAAACTAAAACCCTGGCACCAAATTTTTAATGGAAATCATTGACCATATTGTTGAAGAATATGCTAAGCGTTTTTCGTCACCGTTGGATACAGTATTGCAGGAAGTAGAAAATTTTACATTACAAAATCATCCTCATGCACAAATGTGTAGCGGACATGTACAGGGTAAAGTTTTAGAAATGATCAGTTGCATGATTAAGCCGCAACGCATTTTAGAAGTGGGAACATTTACAGGATTTAGTGCATTGTGTTTGGTTAAGGGCCTGCAACAAGAGGGTAAATTACATACAATAGAAATTAGAAAGGAAGATGCTGACACAGCTAAAAAATATTTTGCAAAGTCAAACGTTAATGAAAAGATAATATTACACCTTGGAAATGCAAAACAAATAATTCCCGCCTTATTTGAACAGTGGGATCTTGTTTTTATTGATGCTGACAAAGTAAGTTATATTGATTATTACGAATTAACTTTGCCTGATGTTAAACAGGGGGGATTTATTCTTGCTGATAATGTTTTGTTTCATGGAGAGGTTTTACAAAGTGATTTAAAAGGAAAAAATGCTAAAGCAATTCAGGCTTTCAATGAACATGTGGCAAAAGACGAAAGAGTAGAGATTGTAATGCTTACAGTAAGAGACGGCTTGATGCTGATCAGAAAATTATAAACATGAGAAAATTATTTTTAGCAGTTATACTATTTTTTAACAGTACAATTATTTTTGCTCAGGATACATTAACACCCGAGCAGTATATTGAATTGTATAAAGACATAGCCATTCGTGAAATGAAACGTATGGGTGTGCCTGCGGCCATTACCCTGGCCCAGGGAATTTTGGAAACAGAAAGTGGTAATAGCTTACTGGTAAAAAAATCAAACAATCATTTTGGTATAAAATGCAAAACCAACTGGACAGGGGGTAGCGTAAGCCATGATGATGATGCAAGCGGAGAATGTTTCCGATTATATAAAACAGCATATGACAGTTACCGGGATCATAGTAATTTTTTAAAAGGAGGCTCCCGTTATGATTTTCTTTTTAAATTAGATGTAAGAGACTACAAGAGCTGGGCTTATGGTTTAAAAAAAGCTGGCTATGCTACAAACCCAGCTTATCCTCAAATTTTGATAAAGCATATTGAACAGTACAATCTGCAACAATATACATTGGTAGCAGCAGACGAAGTGCCAAAGTATGAAGAAGGTAAATATAAAGACGACCCCGAAGAGGCAGTACAGGCTATTGAAAGAAAAATAACGGATGAAACAAATGCATATAATGAACAGGTGGTTGGCGAAGCAGGTATGCCGGAGGTTAGTGATAAAGTAATAACTGTAAACGGAAGCAAATGTGTTTTTGCAGGTAAAGGC
>JAYSTT010000323.1:0-3280 GCA_043719495.1 Ferruginibacter sp.
CAGTTTATGTACTGCCTGGTTAAAATTATTACCTATCCCATTGAGTTCTTTTTTTAACTCCAGCATCTGCTTCAAAAAATCATCTGCCGATTGGTTGCGGTACTTCACCGTAACGGGTTTTTGCATTGATACGTTTCGGATATATTCACTAAGGCTTCTTTCTGTAGTTTGTTGCTGTTTCTTTTTCACCTGTTTTAACTCCTCATCATTCATGCGGATTTTGATAAAGATTTTCCTTACCTCATTTTCCTGCTTCTTCATAATTATATCTTTTGAGTTTTGTTACAATAATTCAATCGTCTTTTACAATCCCCGTACGACTCCGGAGTGAAGGGGCAAGATTTCAAACGTGGCCACGTTTGTACATCTTGCCATGTGCAAGACCCGGCACATTACGCCTTGATAAAGATTAATGCTTGAAGAATTTGTGAGGATATGTTTCGGAGATACTTTGAAACATATAAAAGAAAAAGCCAGGAGGCTATTAATAAAATTACTTACATAGATTCTTTCTCTTTCCACAAATTCATTTTCATTATCAATCTACCAAAAAATATAATGCAATTTTTATACCAATTACAAGCAATATGCTGCTAAAATTTAGCCATGTGAACAAGTTCGTTTTGCAGCATATAGCAATTAAATTATTATTGTGTTATGAGAGATGCCTTAAAGAACCTTTTCAGCAATCAGATTAATTTAGAAGATAACAGCCAGTTTTATTACACAATTAGCCCTTACGAATTGACCAATGCTTTGGGCAGTATTATAGCTGTTTTACAGGAATATAATTTTACAAAAAAGGAAGAGAATAACGGGCAATTTTTCTGCAAATTATACAAAACAAAAGATGGCAATTGGTATGATATTGAAGAGACAAAAATGCTTGCTGAAAAAGGTATTTTAAGGATGCTAAAATCTGCTATTGATGCCAAAGAAAATGATAAGATATTAAAGTAATCCTGCCCAAAAAGTTTAGTTTAAATATGCCGTTTTCTCCTCCATTTTTTTGCGATTATGGTAGCGATTTCTTCCTGTATACAACTTAATTGAAACCAGAAATATTTTTGTTTGACTTGTTTATTTCATAAAAAATGTAAATGTCAGTTTTACCTTTTTCGCTATTTACCGCAACTCTTGTATGGGGATGTTTATAAACCGTCATTTTGTAGCAGGCAGCAGTTAATTTGTTGCCTTTAAAAGTAAAAACTGAGACCGAATTTGGAAACTTGCATAAGGTTGTTTAAAAGTTAGAAAATTACTAAATTCATGGTATGGAAAATGGCCTTGATATATTTGAATTAGACTTTAAAGAAGGAAAGATCAGGGTACAGCGACATTTTGTATCTAATCAGACTATTTACCAGGTTATATTTTCAGATAAAAGAAACCCCTTGGTTGTTAAATAACAAAACCTTGCCCCACAGAAAAATGCATTTGAGGATGTGCGCCGCCTTATCGGGAAAAACATAATGATTATTTAGAACTTTATTCAAAGAATCCAGTAGCACTCTAATGTTGATAGAATCTTTTCGATTGTTTTGTGCATTGGGGCAAGTAAGAAAAAAGCGGGTAAGTTTAAAATTGTCTTTTATACATTTTGATAGTTACTAGTTTAAATGACTGTTTGTGAAAAAATCGGTATTATAAAAACTTGTAATTTCCTTAAAACGATAGTAAGGTTACAACAACCGGTACAAATGATAGAAATGCGCTACGCCAGAGCCATAAATTACCTTACTATAATCTCCTTATTTTGGCTGGTATGTGCACTAAAAGAACCCAACACATTTCCGCTAATATTTGATTCAGGGTTTTCGGGTATGGTATTGCCATCAGCTAAATTTTGAATACCCAATAAATAGTGGTAAACATTTTTATCTATAAAACGAAATGCTATTGCTACCGTATCCCTAACCTTTAGTTTTATTTTACCAGTAGTTAAAAAAAAAGGCGCCCTGCCGCCATCCGAATAAAAATCATCTGCTACATGTGTTATCCTGTCCTCTTTGCCATTAATGGTTTGTACCACCTGGATATTATCACCATACCCAACTGGGTCGGTATATGATACACCTATCCATTTTTCTGCATCACCGCCGCCAATACCTCCACCAAAAGGATTGTTGTCAACTACCAGGCTGTCCAGCACTGCCTTCCTGGTTATGGTAGATGATGCAGTATAAGTTTTACCTTCCAGCAGTACAGATAAATGATAGGTTCTTCCTATCACACCTTTAAGTGCTGTGTTAGTGTATATGCCTGTTGTAGTTTCTTGCAGCGAAAATACATTTCCAAGATTGTCTGTAATTTTTACAACTGCACTACTAACTTTTGGGTAATTGCTATTTGTACTAAACACCCCGGATTTACTAATCGTAACTTTTGCAGGATTGCCGCTGTCGTCTACCATTCCTTCTATTACCAAACGGGCTGCTGCATTTTTTAAATCAATGTTGATTACTTTTTCACAAGATGAAAATGTGAAGAGTGATAGTATTAATATTATGATTGCTGAATGTTTCATTTAAATTGTTTTTTGATTGTTAAAATTTAAAATTCCAGGTTGCGCTGGGTATTATGCTGAATAATGAAGTACGTACCGCTTCAGTTTTTGAAGGATCATCTTTATTTTCTCTGAAGTTGATGGTGTATGCATTTTGTCTGCCATATACATTGTACAATCCAAACGTCCAACTACTTTTATACCTGCGGTTTTTATTTTTTCTTGCTTCTAATGTTGCAGCTAAATCTAACCTGTGATAGGCAGGAAAGCGGGAATCATTTCTATCTGAATAAAAGAAAACGGTTTGTCCGTTTGCTTCATATTTTCCTGTTGGAAATGTAACGGCACTGCCGGTTGTATACACCCATGTGGCAGATACACTCCATCTTTTGTTTACATCATACATTCCCACAATAGAAATATCATGTGTTCTATCCTGCCGTGCATTAAAGTAATTGCCATTATTAATGCCATCTATTTTTTTCTCTACTTTAGATAATGTGTAACCTACCCAACCTGTAAGTCGTCCTGTTTTTTTACGCATCATCAATTCTAAACCATAAGCCCTGCCGGCTCCATAAAGTAATTCACTTTCTACATTATCATTACCAAATATTACCGCTGCATTTCTATAATCTATTTGATTTTGTAATGCCTTGTAATAAACTTCAGTTGTAAATTCAAACATGCCTTCCTTAGAATTTTTGTAAAAGCCTATTGCATACTGATCTGCTATTTCCGGACGAATGTTATTGCTGCTGGGTAGCCACACAT
>JAYSTT010000324.1:0-7949 GCA_043719495.1 Ferruginibacter sp.
TTAAAAGTAGAGTTTGAAAAAGAAGAAGAAGTTTGGTTTTGCCAATGCAAGCAAACCAAAACACCCCCTTACTGCGATGGCAGTCATAATAAACTTAAATAAAGCAATCAATCCCAATCGCAACCAATAGGTGCACCCGGTGGCATTATTGCATGCAAGGTTGGTTTTGCTTTTTCAGGCGCCTCCATTCTTTCCAACGCTAAAATAAAATTGGCCAGTTGCATTTCATCCTTAACGGTATTTTGTTGCAACACTATATATTTTTTTAAACCACTTAATGATTTTTGCACTATTGCTCTTGCAGCAAAAGATGCATTATCATCAACACTAACAGCTAATAAATAGGTTAATAATACCTGTTGGGTTTGTTGCTGAATTAACTTTTCCATTCCGGTTCTTTGTGCAGCCTTCCATGTTTTATTTATTAAGATAGCAATCATTTCATTTAATCCTAACCCACCATTGGCAACTTCATATTGTACCATCCGGTTTATTCTTTCAGTATTAAATAAAAAAGATAATGGAAAATCTGCTGCAGTTTCTGCAGGTGCCAATGCATCAAATGCCAGCCCTGTGCGTTTTTTAAATAATTCTCTGGTAAAACTATATCCCGATGGCCTTGGAGGAATAAGTTTTACAATAGCATCGGGCAATAATAAAAATTGGGGATCAATACAATCAATTACTGCATTCAGTGCTTTTAATTGTTCATCTTTTGACAATGGCTTTGTTACAATCTGTCCATCTCCCCGCAATGCATAAGAATAATTTAGCCCCCCTACCGATTTGGTTACAGCTTCCAGTTGATAACGATGATACAGATAAACCGGAACCAACACATCTTCTAACATGGCCATGGGCATACCTGGGCGAATATTTTTTTCTCCAAACTGTGCCAAAGCTTTTTTTCTTACTTTAATTACTTCATTTAATTCTTCAACCGGGTTGGTGCCGTTATCCCAAAGGTGTGCGTATGGATGTAATCCTCCTGCGGCTCTGGCATCTCTGTCACTTATAAATTGCAATCCCTTTTTTATTGCATTGGATAAAATTTCATTTTGCTCTGCCATTTCATCTGCTGCCGCAGAAAAATCCTTATAGCCCCATGTAACAGCCACTTTATCCCATTCTCCAATCTTATCGTCGTAAGCATTACTTAAATCAATTTCTCCTTTTGCATTTAATCTTGCCAGTGGTTGAGGATAATCCATAACGCTTGCCCGGTTATTTACGCTGGATGCATAATTATGTACCAGGCCCAGTGTGTGACCCACTTCATGTGCTGCCAGTTGCTTTAATCTTTCCAAAGCCATTTTCAGCATTTTATCATCAGCAGGTAACCCATTTTCAAATGGGGCCAATAAACCCTGTGCAATTAAATAATCTTGCCGTACCCTTAATGAGCCCAGTGTTACATGGCCTTTAATAATTTCGCCGGTACGTGGATCAACAACCGATGCACCGTAACTCCATCCTCTGGTGGAGCGATGCACCCAGTTAATAACATTATAGCGAACATCCATTGGATCGGCACTATCGGGTAATAATTTTACCTGAAAAGCATTTTTATAGCCGGCAACTTCAAAAGCCTGATTCCACCAGCCTGCTCCTTCTAGTAATGCGCTGCGTATGGGTTCTGGCGTACCATTATCGAGGTAATAGATAATTGGCTTTACAGGTTCGCTCATTGCAGCAGCAGGATCTTTCTTTTTTAACCGGTGCCTGATAATGAAATTTTTCTCTATAGGTTCGCTTACCGCTGAACTGTAATCAAAATAAGAAGTATTAATAAAGCTACTTCTTGCATCAAACTTTCGGGGCTTATAATTACTATCCGGTAACTGCACAAAAGAATGGTGCATGCGTAAGGTAATAGCTTCTGCTGCAGGGGTAACTGACTGTACAAAATTTCCCACAGTACCATCGGCATTGGTTAAGGTAATTGTTGCTTCAATTTCTGTATTAAGCGGAAAATTTTTAGTGCGTTCTAAATAAATGGCCGAACGGGTTTTATCAAAAGTAAATACACCCTGTTGGGCCTGCCGGATGCGGTTACCAACTCTCATTGCATCTCTTAAAATAAAATCTGTTGCATCTACCAATACATGATTATTGCTTTCTGCCTCTACAGTAAACCCCCATAATACAGACTGTGCAAAAGATTGCTCTACTGCTCTTTTTTCATACAAATCTTTTGTTATTGCACGGTAGGCATAATTAGGCGCTGTCATTAAAATTTTTCTACCGGACCTGACAAATTTTACAATTTTTGTTTCGCCTAATAAACCCCTGTCTAATCCTATATCATTTGAGCCTAAACCAGCGGGCAATGATTGCTGGTATAAAATTTCTGTATCCAGCTTATTAATCTCCAGCCATATTTTTCCGGCGGTTTCATCCCAGTAAAAATTCAGAAAACCTTCCTGCTTTTTAATGTCTTTAGTTTTTTCTTCAATAGTAGGTAGCTTTTGAGCAAAAACTGCGGAAGAAAGGAATAACAGGAAAGAAAGAATATATTTCATATGTGCTGGTTTAATGCACACAAGATAAAGAATCTGAAATCTATTATTTATGAAGCAGCGCATTAGTTTACTGAAGAAACTATATCCGGGCAGGGCATTTATTTATTACTTCTCCACCAGCGGTAGCCAATAAAGGCAACAATAGCAAAAGGAGCCATCATTAAATACAATATTCCCTGGTTTAAACCCTTGGCTGGCTTTTCGCCCATTTGAGATGCTGTTTTTGTACACACAGAGCACTGTGCATTTACTGTAGGCAGGTAAAATGCAGTAAAAATTAAAAGTAATACTATTGTAAAATATTTTTTCACTTGATATTACAAAGTTAACAAACAAAGCGGCCTTTGGTTAACTGTTTAACCAAATTTTTTATAAAAATCTGTTGCCAAAACCCAAACAAGCTTTTACTTTGTCCTAAAATTACCGGATACATGATTAAATATTTTTTTGTATTTGTGATCTGCATTTTGTCCGTTTCATTTGTATTGGCGCAGCCGGCAAAACAAAATCAGGCTGCAGTATATTTTCAAAAAGGCATAAAATTTAAAGAGAAAGGAATGTTATATGAAGCTATTGCCTCGTTTAAAAAAGCTATAACACTCAATAATAAATATGACTCTGCTTATATAGTAATAGGGGGCATTTATGCTTCAATTAATAAGGCCGACAGCGCTATAATTACTCTTAAAAATGCAGTAAGGGCAATTCCTTCTTTTGCCGGGGCTTATTTATTTATGGGGAATATTTACAGAGATTATAAAAAAGATTTAGATGGGGCAATTGTTAGCTATTTGGGAGCATTTAAAATTGACAGCACGAATAAACTTACTCTATATGGTTTAGCCTGGTGTTATAATGCAAAGGAAAAGTATGCTGAAGCAATAAAATATGGCGTAAAGGCACTTGAGGTTGATAATAATTATAAACCGGCTTATAATGAAGTGGCACATGGATACCGTAGGCTAAAACTGTATAATGAATGTATTGAACAGTTTAAAAAAAACCTGGCTGTTTCGGTAAATGAACAGCCGTTGGTGTACAGTGCTTACTGTTATTTGGAACTTAACCAAAAAGAAGGGGCATTAAAAATGTATGAAGAGTTAAAGAAAATTAATCCAGTAACCGCCGAAAACCTGAAGAAAAAAATTGATGAAAAGCAATAAGTTTGGTTACCGGATTTCTGAAGAAACAGTTGTATTATGAAAAGCTTCCTGGTCAAAAAGTTTAGGAACAGTTACAAAAGCATTTAGCTCTCCTTTCATTATAGTTGCAGACAACAAATCATCTGCCCGGTAAACCACCGGTGTTTGTGCTGCAAGTAGTTTTTTTGCTGCTTGCAGTGTAATTGCATAAGCATGCGTACAATCATGAAAACCTGCTTTTTTTAAATGGGTGCTGTATGGCTTTGGTAAAAGATTGCTTACCATTTTATACGTCCATTTCATTAAGCCCAAAATACTTTTAATTTTGTAAAAAAATTGTTTGGCTTTTAATTGAGCAGTTACTTTTTCGTGTTTTAAATATCCTAAATATACCAGCTCCCAGTTATCGGGTAATTCATTTAATGCTTCAGGTAATAAACTAAGATTATCATATAAAGGCAGCACATCATCTTCTAAAATCAAGACTTTTTTCCAACTATGTTTAATCATTGCTTCGTAAACCATCCTGTGCGAAAGAGAGCAGGCAAGCTCTCCCACATTAAGCACTTTGCCCTGTCGTTGTAATTGCTTTGTTTTTTCTTGATCATAAATTCCCGTTTGTTTTGCCTGTTCTATTTCCAATTGAAGTTTATCTGTACCCCAAAAAAAATCATATGATAAGCCCTGCAATTGCAGTTGTACCTTTTTGTGCCTTTGGGTAAAACGGGGTACAGATACAACCAATATTTTATCAAAATATTGAGGGAGGTAATTAATTATGTTGGATGGAATTTTCAGTGTAAATATTTTTATCATCACAAAAATAGGGTTTTATGAATCTTGTGCAGTTTCAACTACATATTGAAATAGAATTTTTTGTCTTACTTTGTCATTAATTATTAGTAAATAAATCTCTTTATGTCAAGACAGGAAAATATTCCACGCCTCAGCAGCACAAAACTTAAAAAAAAAGCCCCTGATTATATTCATTTATCAATTTTGCTAAAAGATATTAACGAAGCAATAAAAAATTATGCAGGCGGCGATTTATTGGATTTAGGTTGTGGCAATAAACCTTATGAGGAATGGTACAATCCAAAAACAACAACCCAAACGGGTTGCGATGTAATACAAAGCGATAAAAATCGGGTGGATGTAATTTGTCTGGCAACCGATTTGAAATTCGATGATAATAAATTTAATACTGTACTGGCTACCCAAGTTTTAGAGCATGTATATGATCATCATGCTATGCTAAAAGAGTCATATCGTGTGTTAAGGCCTGGCGGACAAATGATTTTAACCGTGCCATTTACCTGGGAGCTGCATGAAGAGCCTTATGATTTTTTCCGGTTAACCAAACATGGTTTAAAAGAGCTTTTTGAAGAGGCTGGTTTTGAAATTACCTACATAAAAGCAAACGGAGGTAAATGGGCAGCAACATTTCAAATGTTTATCAATACCGTTTACTCTTCTTTTAAATTTAAAACTGTTCGGGCAAAAATTCTTAAAATACTTTTTATGGAATTGAGACTAACCTGGTTACTTAATCATATTGCATTAAGGATAGATAAAAAATATTTTGACGACTGGTGGACCTTAAACTATATCGTAGTTGCAAAAAAGAAATAAATGAAGTCAGTTTTCTTTTTATCATTGATGAATGGCAATGCCTGGGGCGGCAGCGAAGAACTTTGGTTTTATTCAGCTTTGTGGATGTGTAAAAATAATTATCGGGTTGGTATTGGCTGTTATGACTGGGAAGAAAAAAAGGGCAGGATAAACAGGCTGAAAGAATCCGGATGCAGCATTTATTTATTACCTAATAAAAAAGGACTGTTTAAAAAATGGGCGATAAAAAAAGAACTTGGTTCAATTCCTTTTAAGGAATACGATCTAACAGTTATAAATCAGGGTGGTTGGGAAGAAATATTACATGCGCCTTTTAAAGATCTTTATGAAAGGCTACCGAAATATGTTATTATAAATCATAACTACAACGAAAACGCTGATCTTTCATTTAAAAAGAAAAAATTACTGCAACAATGGGTTTCCGGTGCTCAAATGAATTTTGGGGCTACAGAAAAAATATTTAAAGTCATTGAAAGCAAATTCAAAATCAGCATTGATAAAAAAGCAACGCTTATTAATCCCATTACTTTTTACCCCGAAACACAAGCAAGCACTTATCCCGCTTTTACAAATTATACCTGCGTTTGGGTAATGCTTGCCGAACTTGATGTGGCAAGAAAGGCGCAGGACATTTTAATCGAAACTCTATCATCAGCAAAATGGAAAAATAGAAACTGGCAATTGCATATATATGGCAAAGGAAAAGATAAAGAGATGTTGGAAAAACTGATACATGAATATGGGCTTGGGAATAAAATATTTTTAAAAGGATTTACAACCAATATTAAACAAACACTGGAGAATTGTCACCTGCTATTACAATGTACACTTATTGATGCCATGCCGTTAAGTGTAGTGGAAGCCATGGCTATGGCCCGTCCTTGTGTGGTTAGTAATGTAGGAGATATGCCTGTTTGGATTAAGGAGGGTGTAAATGGATTTATTTGCAATGATGTTACTGGGCAAGGTGTTGACCAGGCAATGGAAATTTGCTGGCAACAAAAAATTAACTGGGTGAATATAGGAAAAAACGCCTTCAATACTTTTATAAAAAAATATCCGCAACCTTATGAAGAAAAGATTGCGGATATTTTCAATAATTATATTCCTTAAATGAATTGGCTTTTAAACCGATTCCGTCTTCATTTGTTTAGATGCTCTTGATCTTTCATTCTCTTCCAGTATCACCTTGCGCATACGAATGCTTTTTGGTGTTACTTCAATACATTCATCCTGCTGTATATATTCCATACATTCTTCCAAAGTCATCATGATTTTAGGAGCTGCACGGCTGGCATCATCACTACCACTGGCACGATGATTGGTCAATTTTTTTGGTTCTGTAGCATTTACATTTAAATCACCTGGCTTAATATGCTCGGCAATAATTTGTCCTGCATAAACTTCTTCACCCGGGTCAACAAAAAATCTTCCCCTGTCCTGTAATTTATCAATTGAATAACCGGTTGTTTTTTCTGTGTTTTTCGATAAAAGCACCCCATTGCTTCTTCCTGGAATATTTCCTTTCCATGGCCTGTAATCGGTAAAGCGATGGGCCATTACTGCCTCGCCGGCGGTGCCGGTTAGCATAGTACTGCGTAAACCAATTAATCCTCTGGATGGAATATCAAATTCCAGATGTTGCATTTCTCCTTTGCTTTCCATTACAAACATTTCTCCTTTACGCTGTGTAACCAAATCAATTACTTTACCACTATATTCTGCAGGCACATCAACTACCAGGTTTTCGTAAGGCTCACATTTTTTACCGTCAACTTCTTTAACTAATACCTGAGGGTTACCTACAGTTAATTCAAAACCTTCCCTGCGCATGGTTTCAATTAAAATACCCAGGTGCAAAATGCCACGGCCAAATACTAAAAAACTATCTGCACCGTCAGTATCTTCAACTCTTAAAGCCAGATTTTTTTCTGTTTCTTTCATCAACCTGTCCCTTAAATGGCGGCTTGTAACAAACTTACCTTCTTTGCCAAAAAATGGTGAGTTATTAATGCTGAACATCATACTCATGGTAGGTTCATCTACACTTATTATAGCCAATGCTTCCGGAAATTCGGCATCGCAAATAGTATCACCAATGTTAAAAGTTTCTAAACCAACAATGGCACATATATCTCCTGCAAAAACTTCAGTTGCTTTCTTTTTACCCAATGCTTCAAAAGTATATAATTCTCTTACTTTAGATTTCACCAATTTGCCATCAGCCTGAACCATTACAATATTTTGCCCTTCTTTAATGCTGCCACGTGCAACCCTTCCTATTGCTATCCTTCCTAAAAAGGCAGAGTAATCTAAAGAAGTAATTTGCATTTGAGTAGTACCCTCGTTAATTCTTGGTTCAGGTACATATTCTAATATGGCATCCATCAAGGGGAAAATACTATCAGTTGGTGTTATTGAAGTATTCATCCAGCCTTGTTTGCTGCTACCGTAAATGGTAGGAAAATCCAATTGATCTTCAGTTGCATCCAGATTAAAAAATAATTCAAAAACAGCGTCATGTACTTCATCAGGCCTGCAATTTTCTTTGTCTACTTTATTAATAACCACAATTGGTTTCAATCCTAATTGCAAGGCTTTTTGCAAAACAAAACGGGTTTGGGGCATAGGGCCTTCAAATGCATCTACCAAT
>JAYSTT010000325.1:0-20140 GCA_043719495.1 Ferruginibacter sp.
TTATTTCATAAGTAGTCCGAAGGACTGCGTTGAAATATTAGATGGTATTATGCCGACAGAAAAACTATTGGACTATTTATAGTGTATAGTCGGTATAATAATTTCGGCAACTAATTATGCCTAAATGATTTTTATGAATTTAATTTATATGCTTTTTAAAAGGCTGGCATTGGTCAGCCATTATTTTTTGGTAACCAGCATGCTTTAAAGTTTATTCCCCATCAAATCAATATCTTTATCCTGTTTAGTATTATAAAAATGTCACTATCAGCATGTACAAAGGGATAAGGTTTTTAGTTTTAATTATTATACTATTGGCTGCAATACAAAATAAAATTGCAGCGCAGCATCCCCGCCCCCAACAGGACACTTTTTTTTTGGCAAAGAAAAAAGGAATATTGGGAAGGTTGGGTAAGAGTATTTCCACCAACCCGCCTGATGAGGTACCCCAAAAAGTAGCAAACCAGTTTTTAAAGTATAAAGGAAAGATCATCCGATCTATTGAATTGCTTCGCTTAAGTTTTCAAAGAAATATTTACGACACCAATGAAGTAAAATATAATTTTGGAATACGGGTTGCCAATACATTGCATAAAAATTCCAGCGAAAAAGTAATACGAAATAACCTTTTTTTTAAAGAGGGCGGCCGTTTGTACCCTTACCTGGTTGCAGATAATGAAAGGTATTTAAGAGATTTATCTTTTATACAAGATGCCAGGATAATTGTAGAGTTTGCAGAGAGCAGCACCGATTCTGTAGATGTAATTATTATAACTAAAGACATCTTTTCTTTAGGCGCTAAACTAAAAATAGATAGCCGCACTAAAGGCAGGATTGAAGTGGAAGAAGAAAATATAGGAGGAAGTGCAACTAAAATTTTGTTAAGTGGGCTTTATGAAGAACCCAGGCGTCCGCAAAAAGCTTTTAATGCAGAGTTAACCAAACGCAATATCGGAGGGTCATTTATAGACTGGACGATAGGGGCTGCAAATTTTGCCGGGGCATTTAACAGTGGTAGAAGGGAAGAGGCTAATTTTTTTACCCGTTTAGAAAAACCATTAGTAACACCATTTATACCCAGTACAGGATCTTTAGAAGCTGGATATTATAAAACAAGTAATGCGTATGTTTCAGATTCATTATACAAATCTACTTTCAGGTACGATTATTATAATATTGATGGCTGGCTGGGATATAGTTTAGACAGCAAACGTGGCTTATATAACAACAAGGAAATAAGGGTTCATAACTTTGTGGCAGTAAGAGGGTTTACGCAGCATTTTTTTAATATTCCTGTCAGAAACGATACTTTTTTTAATTATAGTTACTCCAATTTTACCGGGGTACTTGCTTCAATCAATATTTTTAAACAAGTATTTTACAAAACCAATTTTATTTATGGTTTTGGCCGTAACGAAGATGTGCCCGAAGGATTTTCTGTTGCATTAACAGGGGGATATATTATACAGCAGAATAATGCTTATGTTTTAAAACAAAAAATAAAGCGCCCGTACAGCGGTATCGATTTTTCTCTTACTCATTTCAGAAAAAAAGGATGTTTTACTAATTATACTTTTAGAGCGGGTGGTTATTTTTACCGAAAGCGTTTTGAAGATTTCGATATGCTTTTTAACGTAGAGCATTTTACAAGGTTAAAAAAGATAAACAGCAAATGGTACCAACGCACTTTTGTTTATAGCGGAATTACCGCCCAAATAAATCCACTTTTTAATGCCCCTTTAATTTTAAACAGTGTGTATGGCCTGCCTTATTTCAATCCCGAAAATATTAACTCCGATTTAAGGTCTACTGTAAAAATTGAATCGGTGTATTACAATACAAAAAAAATACTGGGCTTTAGGTTTGCCCCATTTGTATTTACCGATTTTAGTTTACTTAAGCCCTACAAGGCTGCTTTTGGCAAGAGCGATTTATTTAGTGCTTTTGGCGGGGGGGTACGTACCCGTAACGAAAACCTTGTTTTTGGAACAGTAGAGTTAAAAGGATATTTTTTCCCCAGAACAAACGGCGATATGAAAGGATGGAAAATAGAATTGAATACCAACATCAGGTTTAAATACAATAGTAATTTTATAAAACGCCCCGGTTTTGTAATTTCAAATTAACTTGTCTACGATATAAGATAAAATAGTCTGCGTACCCGGAATTTACAAATCTGTAAACTATAAGCTGTAAAAAACAAGTGTGAATATTTAAGAAATTATTTGCAACAGAATATTCAGTCCCATACAAATGTGCAATTGAAAACAAATTATAAGATTTTCCACATGATTTATGAAAATGACAGTATGTTACGTGAATCGTTGCTTCTTGTACAAAAATAATAATTTAAAATTCAACCAGATACGGCTAAAAGGGAAATACGTTATTTTATAACTCCCTTATTAATTATTTCTTTTAAAATGGCTATATCCACTTCTTCCAGGGTATTAATATACAAACAACCTTTTCCTGTTTTATGTTTTCCTAATTTTTTCAGCAATGCCTGTTGCTTCTCCACCGTTCCTGTAATATAAAATGTAAGGTTTTGTTTGCGTGGCGAAAATCCCATTACAAACCAATCAAGTTCACGGCCACTTTCATATTTTAAATGCCGGTCGCCAAAACCAATAATGGCTGATCCCCACATTTTACCTTTGGCCTTAGTAGCTTTTTCCATTAATTCCAGAATAATAAAACAGTCTTTACGTTTTTGGATGTCCGGAATTTTTTTTAAAAAAGTGTCAACACTTAGTTCGATTTTTTTTGTTTTTAATTCCGCCATTGTAATAAATTTATTTGTTATAAAGTTATTATCATCTCTTGCAAAACTACTTCATCATTATTAATTTATTTACATTTTTATTTACCATATTTCCATCTCAATACAATTATAAGGTACAAAAAGCATTACATACTGAATTTACTCAATTCAATAAATTACAACATCATATTTTCTCATACGCTAAATTGTATTACGATTGGCATGAATAAAAAAAATCTCGCTAAATTACACCAGGATTTTTACAAAATACAAAACTGATTGAACTTATTTTATACCATACTTATACTTATACTTTTCAAACAATTGCTTTTGTTTGTTGTTTAAATCTACCTGCCTTCCTTGTATAAAAGCATAAGTAATACTATTGCTTTTCATATCTAAAATGTCCCCCTCACTTACTACAATATTGGCATCTTTACCAGTTTCCACAGAGCCCGTTTTATCAGCTATGCCTAATATTTTTGCAGCATTTAAAGTTATGGCGCTAAGGGCTTCTTCTTTGGAAAGTCCGTATGCGCAGGCTGTACCTGCATTAAATGGCAGGTTGCGGTTACGGCTATTACCATCATCATCGTTAAGGGCAAACAATACCCCTGCTTTTTGTAACAGGTAAGGCGTTTTAAAAGGCTGGTCAATATCATCATCTACCATTGCAGGCAAGTCGTGCAACTGGCCAAGCACTACAGCAATATTATTTTGTTTTAAAAGATCGGCAATCTGCCAGCTATCAACGCCACCATCAATCACCACATCAAAACCAAATTCTTTTACAAAGTCAACAGCCAGCAGCATTTCTTTTACAATATTGCAATGGATAAACAGTTTTTGATTTTTTGTGAATAATCCTTTTACCGCTTCGTATTTTAAATTATTGTTTTCATGATTGGCTTCAGTTAAATAAGCCTTTGCTTCCCTGAAAAATTGCTTTACTTTTTCAATTTGTTCCAAAGCTCTTTTAACCGGGTCTTCGGGGGGTTGTTGTGCAGCACCAAAATTGCCCCGGCCTCGTGGGCGGACCAACAAAGAAGGCATACGAAAATGTATAGCACCATCTTTTGCATATGCTGCATCTTCCCAGTTCCATGCATCCAGCTGCACTACGGAGGATGAACCGGAAATTATTCCTCCATCGGGAATTGTATTGGCTAAAAGAATACCATTAGTGCGTAAAGTATTGATGACTTTACTATCGGTATTGTAGGCTACTAAAGAGCGAATGCTGGGGTTTATTTCGCCCAACTCACTGGCATCCACAGTTGCCCTTACTGTAGGTACTTCTATTAAACCTAATTGCGTGGAGGTTAAAATTAATCCGGGATAAATATGCTTACCACTGCAGTCAATTATTTTTCCTGAAGTAGAGGTGTTTTGGCCTGCCTCAGTTATTTTTCCGTTAGTAATTACCACGTTGCCGTTAGTAATTACCTGACCATTACCCACATGAATAGTTGCGTTGGTTAAAGTAATAATTTCTTTTTGCTGCGGTGCCGGATAAATAGTTTCCTGTGCAGTTACTTTTAAAAAGCAACTTAAGCATATGAAATATAAAATTATTTTTTTCATTACTGATTAATTTAAAGTTTAATTATTGGTTTCCAAATCATCGGCATCTATACTTAATAAACCATGGCTGTGAAAATGATCCATACAAGTATGAATAATTTCGAAACGTGGTCTTGGCCTTTGAAAATTTCTTGGCCCGCCGCCGGGTGAGTCAGGTGCTTTTTTTGCAGCAGCCAATTTTTGCAGCAGCCTTGCTTTTTCTGTCTGGTTTTGTATACGCATTGCGGCATCTTTTTCCCTGTCGAAATAAATAATACCGTCAACAATTGTTTTTTCGGCTTTGGCATAAATGCTTAAAGGATTATCGCTCCATAAAACAAGGTCCGCATCTTTACCAACTTTAATGCTGCCTACTTTATTATCCACATGCAGCATTTTTGCAGGGTTAATGGTTACCATATTCAAGGCATCAACTTCGCTCATGCCGCCATACTTAATACTTTTTGCTGCTTCCTGGTTTAAGCGGCGGGCCATTTCTGCATCATCAGAATTAATGGCTACATTTAAACCAACCTGTTGCATAATATAAGCGTTGTAAGGGATGGCATCCACCACTTCCATTTTGTAATTCCACCAATCACTAAAAGTTGATGCATTGGCACCATGTGCTTTCATTTTATCTGCTACTTTATACCCTTCTAAAATATGGGTGAATGTGTTTATAGTGAAACCAAATTTTTCAGCCACTTTCATGGTAGCATTAATTTCACTTTGTACATACGAGTGGCAGGTGATAAATCTTTTTTTGTTCATTATTTCTACCAATGCATCCAGTTCCAGATCTCTTCTGACTACTATTGACGTTGCCCCTTTCTTTTTATTATTTTCTTCAGCAGCTTTCCACATTTTCTGGTAATCAGTTGCTCTTTGAAAAGCATCTGTCAACACTTGTTCCACACCCATTCTGGTATCCGGAAAACGGCTGTTTCCCTGTGAGCTGGAACTGCGTTTTACATTTTCGCCCAGTGCAAATTTTATAAACCCGTCGGCACCCGCAAATTTCAACTCTTCGGCATTGGCACCCCAGCGTAGTTTTATTAATTGTGTTTGCCCGCCAATAGTATTTGCAGAACCATGTAAAATATGTGATGTGGTAACACCACCACTTAACTGCCTGTAAATATTAATATCATCCGGGTTAAGGTTATCTGCAATTCTTACTTCGGATGTAACACTTTGGCCACCTTCGTTAATAGAGGCTGCAGCAATATGTGAATGCTCGTCAATAATACCTGCGGTTAAATGTTTGCCGGTTCCATCAATTGTTATAGAAGGGATTTTTCCTGCCAAAGGGGCTTGTAGGTTTTTTCCAATTTCAGAAATTTTTCCAGCGGAAACTAACAGGTCTGTATTTTCTAATTTCCCTGCTGCATCACTTGTCCAAATTGTTGTGTTTTTTATCAGAATAAATCCTTGTGATGGTATTTCTTCTGCCCCAAAACTTAAAAAAGGATAAGTTACTTTTCCTAAAACTAAAGGCGTTTTTGGTTTAACACTATCAGGTTTTACTTCTAATAAATGATCATAAACTGCGGACCAGGTAAAAGTGTTTCCAGCAACATCCCTTCCCATTCCATTCCATGTACCGCCATTTGCAGCGCCACTTAAAATAGTTTCTTTTGCATCTTTGCCTTTACCTTCGGTATAATTTAATTTTACTAATTTACCATCGTAACTGTATTTACCTGTAAGCGTATCATTATTAATAAAATTGGCAACACCTGCATCTTTTAATTCCAGTGTAAATGATTTTGCATTGCTTGCGGTAAATTTATAAGATCCTTTTACATCATACCAACCTTCTTCTTTTACTGCATTTTTAATTCCCTGCACCCAGTTTTGCAGCAGTACAGTTTTTTCTGCAAATATTTGTCCCGATGTAATGACGAAGTTGGCCAGTTTTCCATTATCTAAACTTCCAATTTTATCATACATACCTAATAAACTGGCAGGTGCCTTTGTAAGTGCATCTAATGCTTTGTTTTCAGTTAAACCATATTCAATGGCTTTACGCAGGTTAGGCATAAAGTCAGCAGTATTGGTTAAATCGGCAGGTGAAATACAAAAATTGATGCCCGCTTTTTCCAATGCTGCAGCATTGCCCGGTGCCAGTTCCCAATGTTTTAAATCATCAAGGCCAACAAAACGTAAATCATTGGGATCATCAACATCCATTGCCGCAGGATAGTTTAAAGTTATAATGTAAGATGCTTTTGTTGCAGCAATTTCTTTTATGCGCTGGTATTCGTTGCCACCGCCTTTAATAATATACTGCACACCAAATTCGTCACCAACTTTATCGGCACGTAAATCGTTCCATTTATCGCTGGCATCAAAAATTTGCGGTAGGGCTTGGTTATCATTCCAGCTTTTTAAAGAAAGGTTGGTGCCTTCTTTTGCAGGAGAAGATTTATACCATTGTGCATCTAAATAAGTTTGGCGCAGCAAAGCAATCATACCCATCATAGAGTTGGGGTAACTTTGTGTTGAAGTGCCTTTATTAAAAGAATAAAAAGCTGCAGCTTTTTCTTTTAGCATAGTAAAATTATCGGGTTGTGTTGCTAACGAAACAAATGCACCTGAGCCACGGGCAATACCATCTTTTTGATGGGTGAGTGCTGCACCAAAACCAATATCACGTAGGGCTTTTGCTTTACTATCATCTCCTGTAAAAATTTTAAAACCCTCTGTTTCGCTTTTAATAGCCTGGTTCCAGCCATAAGCTCCTTTGGTATTGGAAGTTATTTGTTGAGTACCAAAAAATCCGCCCCCGGTTTGGGTACGCTGTGCTGTTGTAATGCCATAATCGCTAAAAATATCAATAAAGGAAGGATAGATATACTTTCCTTTACAGTCAATAATAACCGCATCTTTTGGTATGGAAATACCTGTACCCACACTTTCAATTTTACCCTGCCGGATGACTAATGCTGCATTTTGTAAAGTAACCCGGGCATCTTTTATTATAGTTGCATTGGTAAAAGCATAACAGCCCTCTTTTGGGTTGGCTACATCATTTAAAGGAAAAGTAGACTGGGCTGTTATTTGTAAAGCGCTTATTACAAATACCAGCATCAGTACCGGGAATTTTAATTTTTGCATACTAAAGAGTTTTGGTAAAAAAAAGATTCAAACTTAAAAATAACGAATCTATTCATTTAACAGCTACCACTCATGAATTAACTTTGATGGTAAACCGTATTTTTGTTTTTATAGTAAGAATATATCATTCTGAATTCAGCATAAATTACCAAAAACTACATTACGATATAATTTTTGATTATAGAAAACAGTAAAAATAATTCAGAAAAAACTGCAATATTAAAGCGGTGCAACTAATTAGGAAGCATTTGACGTCTTCAATAAAATTTAAGGCCAGCAGTGGGATAAAAAATTATAGTTTTGCCAAGCTATTAATTACTGCCGGGCAAGGATATCAAACTGTACAAGTAGTGTACAAATTGTTAAAGAAGCTGCCGGGCAAAATTGATGGAACAATTTTTGTTAAATAAAACGAATATGAAAAAGACAAAATCCCTGCTTTTTGCTTTACTTTTTTTTATTACTGTAAATGCACAAAATACAGTTGCAGATTCTGCAATTAAAGGTAAGGTGACCATAAATAAAGATGCCCGTTTAGATATTCTTGCAAAAAAAGAAGCAGAATTTAATAAATCGACAGTGGGTTTGGGGGCTAAAGCCGCAAAAGGTTACCGGTTATTAGTAGTAAGCAGTAATGACAGAGGTTATGCTATGAAAATAAGGGCCATATTACTGCAGCGTTTTCCCGAGCAAAAAGTATATATGACTTTTCAGGCTCCATTTATTAAACTTAAATTTGGTGATTTTGCAGATAAAGAAGATGCAGAACGGTATAAAAAAATGATAACCAGTTATAAAATTGTAACTACAAATGTTTATTTAGTTCCTGAAATAGTGGAGGTAAAAATTGATAAGAATAAAGAAGGGAATGATAATTAAATAAACTAAATGATGTAATTTAACAGGAGTTTCCGCTGCGAAACTCTTTTTTGTTTTTAAATTAAGATGAATTGATTTTATGCTGAAAGAAAAAATACAACTGCTCGCAAAAAAATATGCTGAAGAATTTATTACCATACGCCGGCACATTCACTCCAATCCGGAACTGAGTTATAAGGAATTTGAAACATCACAATTTGTACAGCAAAAATTAAAGGGTTGGAATATACATTTTGAAGTAAAAGCTACTACCGGTGTGGTGGGTTTAATAAAAGGAAAAAATCCGGATAATAGAATTATTGCTCTTCGTGCCGATATGGATGCATTGCCAATAAAAGAGGAAAACGATGTGCCATATAAATCATTAAACGAAGGGGTGATGCATGCCTGTGGCCATGATGTACATACCACCTGTTTGTTAGGTGCTGCAAAAATTTTAAATGAATTAAAAGAGGAATGGGAGGGTACTGTAAAATTAATTTTTCAACCGGGGGAAGAAAAAAATCCCGGTGGTGCAAGTTTAATGATTAAAGAGGGAGTTTTGGAAAACCCCAGGCCGGAAAAAATATTTGCATTGCATGTACACCCGGGAATGGAAGTAGGACAACTGAGTTTTAGGGGTGGTATGATTATGGCCAGTGCCGATGAAATTTATATTACTATAAAAGCAAAAGGCGGCCATGCAGCATCGCCTCACTTAACAGCAGATACCATTTTAATTGCATCGCATCTTATTGTAAGCCTGCAACAGATCGTAAGCAGAAATAATAATCCTTTTAATCCATCAGTATTATCCATTACCTCTTTTAATGGCGGTAATACTACCAATGTAATTCCGAGTGAGGTAAAACTGATGGGTACTTTTAGGGCAATGAATGAGGAGTGGCGTTTTAAAGCCCATGAGCTGATAAAAAACCAGACTATTGAACTGGTAAAAACAATGGGAGCGGAGGCTGAGATAAAAATAGATGTAGGCTATCCTTTTGTATTGAATGATGAAGAACTGAATGTTATTGCAAGAAAGAAAGCAGAAGAATTTATGGGTGCAGCCAATGTAAGCGAAACAGAATTAAGAATGGGTGCAGAAGATTTTGCTTATTACAGCCATCAAATGCCAGCATGTTTTTTTAGATTAGGTGCAGGCAATAAAGCGAAAGGGATTACTATTGGTGTGCATACACCCACTTTTAATATTGATGAAGGGGCTATTGAGGTTGGAATGGGGATTATGGCCTTGTTGGGAGCGGTGCCCCTGACCCCTGAAGGGGAACTTAGATAGCATCAGAATTATTTATTTTGATGGTTTTATTATTGTTACTTTAGAATAAGATTATAAATTGATTTGCATAGAGATCATTAACAAAATTTAAAACTCAATCAATTGTACGCTGACCTATGCAACAGAGTACATTGAATTTGGGTTCCCCTTTAGGGGACAGGGGTATGAAAATTGCATTTCACGGCGCAGCCCGTACAGTTACAGGTAGTAAGCATTTACTTAGTTTAAAAAACGGAAAAAAATATTTATTGGATTGTGGCATGTTTCAAGGTTTGGGAAAAGAAACCGATGGCATGAACCGTAACTTTGGTTTTGATGCAAACGAAGTAACAGCCTTAATTCTTTCTCATGCACATGTGGATCATTGCGGACTTATACCTAAATTAGTCGCCGATGGATTTAACGGAAAAATTTATTGTACCCCAGCTACCAAAGAATTGTCGGCGGCATTAATGGAAGACAGTGCCGGAATTCAGGAAAACGAAATTAAGTATGAAAATAAAAGAAGGGCACAGGAAGGTTTGCCGTATTTAAAACCTTTGTACACTACTGATGATGCGTTGGCAGCAGTTGACCATTTTGTAACTGTGGAATATGGCAACTGGTTTACTGTAGATGAAAATATAGAAGTGATGTACACCGATGCCGGGCATATTATAGGCAGTGCGGCAGTGCATTTAAAAATAAAAGAAGATGGAAAAATTACCCGGTTAACTTTTAGCGGCGATGTGGGCAGGTACCGGGATGTTATTTTAAAATCGCCTGCCGAATTTGAACAGGCCGATTATATTTTATTGGAATCAACTTACGGCAATAGTTTGCATGACAATGCTACCACCACACCCGACCAAATTTTAGAATGGATTGAAAAAGCCTGCATTCAAAAAAAAGGAAAATTAATTATTGCAGCATTTAGCGTTGGGCGTACGCAGGAAATTTTATATGCACTTAATCAATTAGAATTAGAAAAAAGGTTGCCCGATATCCCTTATTTTGTTGACAGCCCATTAAGCGTTAAAGCAACAGAAATTGTAAAAAATTATCCGCAGTATTTTAATAAAACTATTCAAAAAATTTTAGAAAGCGATAGCGATCCATTTGGCTTTAAAGGATTAAAATATATTAAAACGGTTGACGAGTCGAAGATGCTTAACTTTCGTAACGGACCATTTGTAGTTATATCGGCAAGTGGTATGGCCGATGCCGGAAGGGTGAAACATCATATTAGTAATAATATTGAAAGTAGCCGCAATACTATTTTAATGACAGGTTATTGCGAACCCCATTCCTTAGGTGGAAAATTAATGGATGGAAGAAAGGAGGTAAATATTTACGGCATATTGCATGAAGTAAATGCAGAAATTGGTAGCATACGCAGCATGAGTGCCCATGGCGATTACGATGATTTATGCCAGTTTTTAGCCTGCCAGGATTTTAAGCAGGTGAAAAAATTGTTTTTGGTACATGGGGAATATAAAGTGCAATTAGATTTTAAACAGCGCCTTATAAAAAAAGGCTACGATGTAGATGTACCTGAGATGCACAGCGAAGTTACATTGTGATAAATCTGAAATGGCTTGTAAAATAATAGGCGTATACTAATGGCCTAAAGTAAAATTATAAATTTTACCTGATATTTAAATTAAAACCTATCCACTTTAAATGCCCTTATATCAAGCGAAGTTGTTTTGTGCTGAATAATTTCACTCACAATTTTACCTGTGCCTGTAGCTTCAGAAATACCCAACATGGCGTGGCCCCCTGCAATAACTACATTATCATACAAAGTATGTTTTCCAATATAAGGTAAACCATCGGGTGTTACCGGCCTTAAGCCATTCCATATTTTATCAGCAGGTGGGAAATCAATTTTTAATCCGGGATAAAAATTCAAAGCAGAATTGTAAATGCCTTCCATTCGTTTTACCAACACTTTATTATTGATGCCGCTCAGTTCCATTGTACCCCCAATTCTAAGCGAATTTCCCCAGGGTGTAATAGCACATCTTCCATCTACTAAAATAGCCGGGTATTTAACATTCTTTTCTACAAAGGGATAGGTATAGCTGTACCCTTTGCCTGGTTGCAGTAATAATTTTATGCCCAGCATTTTTGCAACTGATGGTAACCAGCTACCGGTTGCCAAAACTACTTCCTCGCAATTAAATTTTCCTTTATCAGTAATTACAGCTGAAATTTTGTTACTTAATTTTTCAAAACCTGTAACAGTAGTGTTTAACTGAAATTGCACCCCCTTATTTTCTAAATAATTTTTTAAAGACTTCATCATTTTGCCGGGGTTAAAATGACAATCATCTTTAAATAAAACAGCCCCCGAAACATTTACCTCCACATCAGGTTCTAATTTTTGTACATCATCTTTTAGCAACCGTTCTACTTTTAATCCCATCATTTCCGCTTCATCGGCTAAATGAAACTCGTGGTCTAAAGTTTTTTGCTGCTTGCACATCATCAGGCAACCAATGGTTTGCATTTCAAAATCATCCCCTATATCATTGCGTAAATCATTAATTAGCTTACGGCTTAACTGTAAAATATTATTTAAATGCGGTACACTTTTTTGTACTGTTGCAGCCGTACTGCTTTTCCAAAAATGATATCCCCATTGCATTAAATCCAGGTTTAATCTTGGTTTTATATAAAATGGCGATGTGGAACTTACCATCCATTTTAATCCCTGCGAAATAATACCAGGGCTTGCCAATGGTATAAAATGGCTGGGAGAAATATACCCCATATTACCAAACGAACAACCGTCAGTAATATCGCCACGTTCAATAACCGTTATTTCATGCCCCTCTTTTTGTAAATAATAAGCACAGGATAATCCGATAACGCCCCCTCCGACAATGGTAATTTTTTTCATTTTTACTATTTAGCGAACTTAGAATAAAATATTCAGCCTTTAAGAATTCGTACAGCAAATATTCTTCCTGCAGTTTTGCTGTAATTAGCTGCAATTTTTATTTTTATTACTGTTTTAGTTTTTATTATTTCGTTAGGTATTAAATAAGTTTTATCATAAAATTTACCGGTAATACCTCCCTTCCACACTTCAGTTGCCAAAAGTGTATCCTCTGCAAAAATATCAAATTTTCTGTCTTTATCATCGCCCAGTAAAGTAAGTAATAAATTATTTATTACTCCGGGCTGTACTTTCATATCAAACATAAAATAATTATCGCTTCTGGCTTCTCTGCCCATTCTGCCAAAGGCCTCATCGGTGTAACTTTTTTCGGTGGCAAATAAATTATGGTCTCTCTCAGGCTGCATTTCGCCTATTCTGAAATTGTCAATTGTTTTTTCTTCAATTTCCTGTTGTACTTTTTTCTGGGCTTCATAAGCTGTTTGCCTTTCCGTAAAAGCTGTATTGGTAAAATAATCCCAGTACACGCTGTAATACTGGTCATAAATTTTATAAAAAGGAATTAATGTTACATCAAATGGTTTGCCTACTCCCTTCATTTCAAATTGTAATGGTTTACCCGTTGGCTTTATCCAGTTGTTTATATTTTTATTATCGGTAATTAAAACCGGTGTACCATAAACCGGGTCGGGCATCTCTTTACCTAATTGACCTGCCAATACCAACGGGCCATATTTAAATGCAATACGGTTAGCATTATCCGGCATTGATTCGGTATAAAGATGCATTGGCAATGATACACTAAGTACCTCTCCGTTCAGCCATTTTTTTGTGATAGAAATATATCCGCTTTCATCAATAGAGTAATTTAAAATTTTCCCTGATATTTTGATGATTGGATTTTCTTTGCACCAAAATGGTTTTCTGATCTTTATTATTAAATCTGCTGCTTTTTTTAAAACGATTGTAAAATTCACTTCCTCACGCTGTGGAAATTCAGTTTGTTGTGTAAGCTGTAATCCCTTTTGTTGCCACTCTAATCTTGAAGGAATAAATAGATTTATCCACAAAGTATTTTTGCCATCGTGATTATAAATCTGTTCAGCATATTTGGAATGGTTTTCTATTCCGCTGCCAACACAACAGGTAAACGTGTTAAATGAATCACTGAATTGTTTTTTGGTCCCCATCCTTAGCGGAACAAAATAGGTCATCATGCCATTGACAGGATTTTGCGAAGCAAGAATATGATTGTATAAAGCTCTTTCATAATAATCCATTAGAGTAGCTGTAGGATTCCACGCAAATAAATGCCTGGTTAGTTTAAGCATATTATAAGTATTGCAAGTCTCGCAGGTTGCATCGCTTAATCTTTCGCTTAATGAATCGGGATTGCCACAATATTCATAATTACTATTTCCACCAATTACATAACTATGATGATTTGTCATTGATTCCCAAAAAAAAGATGCAATGGTTTTATCCCTGTTGTTACCGGTAAGTTCAAATTGCCTTGCACTTCCAATGGCTTTGGGTACATTTGTATTGCTGTGTTTTCCGGGAAGCGGATCAATTCGGTTGGCAAGTTTACCCATTACAAATTCATCATAAAATTTATAGGAAAGATATAGATATTTTTTTTCCCCGGTTAATGAATAAATATTGGCCAGCACTTCATTCATGCCACCATATTCACAATTCAACATTTTTAACCGGGTAGAATCATTAAGATGATTAATGGTGTTATAGGTCCAATCTGCCATTGCTGTGACTACTTTTAAAGATTTTTTGTTACCAGTGTATAAATAAGCATCGCATAAACCTGCCATTATTTTATGTACAACATACCATGGGCTCCAACCTCCGTTTAAATCAAAGCCACCAGATTTAATTTTCCCACTGGCTACTTTTCCAAATATGCTGTCTTCTTTTGGTACTGCACCAACGTAACCTGTTTTTCGTGCCAGTTGACATCGTTCCAATTCATTGATTATGTAACTAACCCTTTTCTTAAATTCAATATTGGAAGTAGCAACATACATCATGGATAATGCCGATAAATAATGGCCCAGGGTATGCCCGGATATACCATCACTTTCCCAACCGCGATAAATGGAATCTTTAACCGGTAAACCGGCATTTTTATAAAAACGATATAAAAGCCGGTCTGGGTTTAATAATAGTAAATAGGCACTATCCATTTCCATTGCATGGCGAAAAGGGCTGTTTAGTAATTTTACGTCTGCCAGATTAAATGCAAAAGCTTTAATGGGAATTACCGGATTTACTTTCGTTTTTGCATTATCTTTTTCCGGAACGTAGGATTGTGCCGAACAAAATAATGTGTGCGAAAATAAAATGGATAAAATAATTATTCCCATTTCCTGTTGGTTAATTGCTTTATTAATTTTACTTCTTTTATATCATAAGGTGTTCCGTCTTTTTTAAAAATATCATGAAACCAAGGTTGGGGTTCGGGACTTCCTTCTTTGCTTCCCCAGGGAAAAATGGTGTTGCTTTTACCGCTTACCAACCCCCAATTTATTGCCCCTATATTGTATCTTTTTAAAACAGGTAAATGAGTTTCAAATTTACTATTGTTGGTTCTTGCCATATATTCTGTACAAATAACCGGCCTTCCTCTTTTTTGTAAACTATCAATTGCACCTTTAATAGAAACTGTGTCCGAATAATTATGAAATGTAATCACATCAGCATTGTCTAACTGGTATTTGTTTATTTCCGGAAAATCCATAAACCATACTCCCACGGTTAAGGGTTGTGCAGGCCTTACAGCCCATGCCCATTGAAATATTTTTTTTAATAAAGGGAAAGATGTTAATCCATATCCGCTGTTTGCAGGTTCATTGTACAAATCCCACATTAATATCCGTTTATCGTTTTTAAATGTTGTAAGAATATCTGTAACATATTTTTGCAGGTAACTCCATTGAGAAGGATCATTATGAACAATTATATTGGGACTACGAACCCATCCGCTGTTATGTACTCCTGGTTTGGGTTGTGGCTGTATGCCTGTTTTTGCATCCGGATTCCAGCAGTCATCAAATATGCAGAAGAGGATTTTTATTTTATGTTTGGCAGCAATGCCCAAAAAATTATCCATCCTTTTTTTAAAACCAACAGCATCCGCTTTCCAGGCAAGGTCGTGCAGGTAAACTCTCATTACATTCATGCCAATGCCAGCGGCCCAACCTAATTCTTTATCAATGGTTGCTGTATCAAAAGTTTCGGCCTGCCACATTTCCAGTTGGTTAATTGCAGTGCTGGGTAAAAAATCAGCACCTACTAACCATCCCTGTTCTTTATACCATTTATTTGCTTTTTCTTTATTCCAGATTTTTGATTGGGAGAAAGCGGACAGTAATAATAAATTGGCTGTTATTATTAATAATATATTTTTCATATGGTTAATTATTAATTTTTACATCTTTAAATTTTGTGGGCAACCAAACCTGCATAGCATTGCTTCCACGGTTACACCAGGTATAGTAGGGTATTGCTTTTACCTTTTGCTGATTGGTAGTAATGAATGTTCCATCTGCACTGATATTTACCACTGATAAATTTGCTGACAATGCAATTACCTTTTCATTTTTTACAATAAAATCTTCTGATGTAAACACAGCATTGGCCGGTAAAACTATATTCCATGCCTTGCCATTATTATCAGCACCTTCAAAGCAATATACCAATGGCCCTCGTTGCAATGCAATGCGGTCATTATTTTGTTTTAGCTCATCTCTGGATATTATTTTTTTTATATCCATTGGAATAGTTACTTCAATTATATCATCATTCTTCCATTCCCTGTTTATAATGGCGTATCCTTTTTCTTCTGTATAGTTTACTGTAGTGCCATTTATTTTTATAATTAATTTAGACAAAACTTTATCGGTATAATTATATAAGTTGCCGGGTACTGCAATGCCATTTACAAAACCGGGAATACGGATATGCATTGCATATTTCATTTTTTTAGCTGTGGTTACGTTAATTTTTACATTACCATCCAGCGGGTAATTGGTTTGCATGTTTAACCCAACTGTTCCTTTTGGAAAATCAATGCTTGTATTGCTTCCCACAAATAAGTTTATCCAAACAGCAGTATTGCTTTTTGCATAAATATAATTGCCCAGCGATGCAATCAGCCGTGCAATGTTTGCCGGGCAGCAGGCAGTACCAAACCATTCTCTGCGGCTATGCCTGCCGTTAGATGCAAGCGGGTTGCCATAAAAAAAACGGTCGCCATCTAATGATAAGCCATCCAAAGCACCATTGTATAAACTTTTTTCCAGCACATCCATGTACATACTTTCGCCGGTGAGTGCATTCATCCGCTGGTTCCAGAAAACCATACCTACACTTGCGCAGGTTTCGCAATAGGCATTTTCATTAGGTAAATCATAATCGTTGCTGAACCCTTCATTACCACCGCTGCTGCCAATGCCCCCGGTGATGTACATGTTTCTATATACCACATCTTCCCAAACATTTTTCATTGCACTCATATACCCGCCATCCCCGGTAATTGCAGCTACGTCCGCAGCACCGGTATACATATACATGGCACGTACAGCATGACCGGTAATTTCTTTTTGTTCTTTTACGGGTAAAATATCCTGTGCATAGGCGGTATCTTTCCAATCTGTCCAGGTATAGCCTTTTGCCAATTTATGACCTCTTTCACTCAATAGCCAATCCGATAATTTATAATATGCCGTATCATTGGTTACTTTAAATAATTTTACTAATGCCAGTTCCAATTCCTGGTGGCCGGTTACCCAGTTTTTTTTTGCTGGGCCAAATAATGAATTAAAATGATTGGCCCATTTAATGGCAACATCTAAAAGTTTTCTCTTGCCGGTTACATTATAATAAGCCACCGCTGCTTCTATCATATGACCACAATTGTAATCTTCATGCATGCTCATATCAGTATATCGGTTTTGCGGTTCGTTTAAAGTGTAAAAGGTATTCAGGTAGCCATCAGCCTGCTGGGCAGCTGCAATTTTATCAATCCATTCATCTGCTTTTGCCTCCAGTGTTTTATCAGGATGTGTTTTTAAGGAGTAAGCCATTGCTTCCAGTGCTTTGTAAACATCACTGTCGTCATAAAAAATACCTTCATGTTTTTCGCCTTTATTGCGGGCAACTTTTTCAAAGTTTTTTATACGGGGAGTTTTTACTTCTGTTTGATCAATACACACCGGTATGGTAACCGTTGCCACTTTATCAATTTTTGGTTTCCAGAAATTATCGGTAATATTTACTTTTGAAAAATTTACAAATTCAATTTTTTCAAAATTGTTTTGAGAAAAAACTTGTACAGATAACAGTAACAGGGAAAATAATTTGATCATTTTTCGCATAAAAAACATTTTAAAATTTATTTGTACTAACTAAAGAATATTTAATTTATAGCTCAATTTAATATCTTTTGAAGAACTCCCAATCAGTACTTCATATTCTCCGGGATATACTGTATAAGCATTTTGTTTGTCATCCCAGTATTCTAAATCTTTTTGCATTAATAAAAAAGAAATAGTTTTTGTAGTTTCTTTTTTTAATGATATGCGTTTAAAATTCTTTAAAGTTGTAATTGGTTCGCCTTCTCTTTTATTTATTCGTCTCACATACAATTGTACTACTTCATCTCCATCCAGGTTCCCGGTATTTTTAATATCTACTTTAATATTAAAACCGGTTTTTGTTTTTAAAACAGAAAGATTGGAGTAAGTAAAATTGGTATAACTTAAACCAAATCCAAAAGGGTGTAAGGGTTTTCCTGTAAAATAGCGATAGGTTCTTTCCTTCATTGAATAATCTTCAAATGGAGGAAGATCTTTAGTTGATTGGTAAAACGTTACCGGCAATCTTCCGGCTGGATTTGCATTACCAAAAATAATATCTGCTGCCGCATTGCCTCCTTCTTCTCCGGGATACCAGGCAATTAAAACAGCATCCGCAATTTTTTCTACTTCAGCTAATTCAATGGCAGAACCGGTTGTAACCACCACAATCAAAGGTTTATTGGTTCTTTCTTTCAGCTTACGTAAATATTTTAATTGTGCATAAGGAAATTGAATATCTTTTTTATCACCACCTGCTTCTGATAAATAGGCATCACCATTTTCTCCTTCCAGTAAAGGCGATAATCCCAGTACTGCAACTATTGCATCGGCATCATTAATCTGCCAGTAAATTTCCTGCATGGCTGTATCCGTTAAACTACAGCCCTGGTTGTAAGAAATAATGGTGGATGCACTTACGGCTCCTGTAATACCTTCTAAAAAATTTACACATTTGGAAGAGTTGCCATTGTAATTTGCCATTAATACATTGCTAACTTGTGCGTTGGGCCCGGTTACTAAAATATGGTTTATTTTTTTTGAAAGAGGCAGTACATTATTTTTATTGCTTAGTAACACCATTGATTCTGCAGCAGTTTTTTTTGCCAGTAAACGATGGGCATTGTTATCAAGTACCCGCTCATCAATTTTATTAAAAGGGTTTTTATCTGCGGCATCAAACAGGCCTAATTTAAAAAGCGTTGCCAAATTTATTTTTAAGGAAGCGTCTATTTCTTTTTGTGTTATCATTCCTTTATTTAATGCGCCTTGCAATGTTTTTAAAGTATTGCCGCATTCTACATTTACATTTGCCTTTATAGCCAATGCTGCAACTTCTTCATCTGTTTTTACAAATTTGTGGTATCTGAAAATATCATCCAATGCCCAGCAATCGGTTACCACGTATCCTTTAAAATGCCATTCCTCTCTCAATATATCCTGCAATAAAAACTTACTGGTGCAGCAGGGTAAACTATCTGTGCGGTTATAGGCACACATTATTCCTCCAACTTTTGCTTCGGTTACCAATGTTTTAAACGCTGGTAAATAAGTATTTCTTAAATCATTGTTGCTAACTATAGCATTAAATTCATGCCGTAAAGGTTCAGGACCACTGTGTACCACAAAGTGTTTGGCACAGGCTACAGTTTTGTAATAATCAGGATGGTTACCCTGCATTCCTTTTACAAACGCAGTTCCTATTTTTCCGGTCAGGTAAGGGTCTTCTCCATAAGTTTCATGCCCACGCCCCCAACGGGGGTCTCTGAAAATATTAATGTTAGGGCTCCAGAAAGTTAAACCCAAATACTGGCTGCGGTTATTATTTTTTATGGCAACATTAAATTTGGCCCTTGCTTCATCACTAATGGCATCTGCCACCTGGTAAATCAGGGAATCATTAAAAGTTGCTGCCATACCAATAGCCTGGGGAAACACCGTTGCACGGCCTGCTCTTGCAATACCATGCAGGGCTTCGTTCCACCAATTGTATTTGGGGATGTGTAATCTTTCTACACCCGGCGAATTATAAAGTAATAAACTGATTTTTTCTTCTGTAGTTAATAGTTGAATAAGATCATCAACTCTTTTGTCAACCTGTAATGAGGCATTTTGAAATGTATATTTCTTTTGTGCATCAGTTAAAGAAGAAAACAGCAACAACACAATTAGAATAAAATACCGTATTAAAATTTTCATTTGGTAATTATATTTTTTTTAACTCAAGCCCTGTAAATTCTATTTAATGCTGTTTTGCACAAACGCCTTTCTTC
>JAYSTT010000326.1:0-3274 GCA_043719495.1 Ferruginibacter sp.
TTGTAATAAAAGGGGAGTTTATTTTCTGTAATTCATCTCTAAGTAGTTTACCCATTTCCATGGCATTTTGTATCATGTTATCTTCTTTTAATACTTCTAATGCTGCAACAGCTACAGCACATGCTAAAGGATTACCTCCGTAAGTGCTTCCATGTTCACCAGGCTTAATCGTCATCATAATTTCATTATCTGCCAGTACAGCACTTACAGGCAAAGTACCGCCGCTTAATGCTTTACCTAAAATCAAAATATCCGGACGTACATTTTCGTAATCGCAAGCCAGCATTTTTCCTGAACGTGCCAATCCCGTTTGTATTTCATCAGCAATCATCAGCACATTATATTCTGTACATAATGTTCTTATCCCTGTAAGATAACCGTCATCCGGAACCAGCACTCCAGCTTCGCCTTGTATAGGTTCAAACATAAACGCGGCAACGTTTTTATCCTGTAGTGCTTTTTCCAAAGCAGCTAGATTGTTGTAAGGAATATTTTCAAACCCAGGCATATAAGGTCCAAAGTTGGTATAACTGCTGGGGTCGGTACTACTACTGATTGCAGCCATTGTTCTTCCCCAAAAATTACCTTCACAAAAAATAATCTTTGCTTTATTTTTTTCGATGCCTTTAACAGTATAACCCCAGCGACGTGCTAATTTTATTGCAGTTTCTCCACCTTCCACGCCGGTATTCATAGGTAACACTTTATCATAACCAAAATAGTTGGTTATAAACTTTTCATACTCCCCCAATAAATCACTGTGAAAAGCCCTGGAGGTTAAAGTTAACTTTTGTGCCTGCTCCACCAGTGCAGCAATAATTTTTGGATGGCAATGTCCCTGGTTAACGGCGGAGTAGCCACTTAAAAAATCGTAATAGCGTTTGCCATCAACATCATATAAAAATACTCCTTCGCCCCGGTTTAATACTACGGGCAAAGGGTGATAATTGTGGGCACCATATTTTTCTTCTAAATCAAGATAATGTTGTGTTGTTGCAGATAGTGCAATTGTTGTATGCATAAAATAGTTTGTAAAATGTATGAAATAAAAAAGTAAATGCAGATAAATTCCCCACCTGCAGGCAGAGTTGAGGGCTCAAATACTTCGATGATTCAGCAGATCGAGGTTACTGCCCAAAAAAGATACTATATTGTATAAATTACTGATAATTGTAAATTTGATGTAAGATAAAACTATTTTATGAGTTATACAATTCCTGCACAAACACATATTGGCCATGTGCATTTAAAAGTAAGTAATATGGAGAAGGCCCTTGGTTTTTATAAAGATTTGTTGGGGTTTGAAATTATGCAGCGCTATGGTGACAGTGCAGTGTTTATTTCTGCCGGCGGATATCATCATCATATAGGCTTAAATACCTGGCACAGTAAAAATGCAGGACCTGCACCAGTTAGGGCAGCCGGCTTATATCATGTGGCCATTGTTTATCCTTCCAGAAAAGATTTAGCAGCTATTTTTAAAAGGCTAGTTGATACAGATTATCCTTTAACCGGCGCATCGGATCATGGTGTATCTGAAGCTATTTATTTAAATGATCCGGATGGGAATGGTGTGGAATTGTATTGGGACAGGCCAAAAGAGGAATGGCCTAAAAATGAAGAAGGTAAATTATGGATGGGAACCTCTGCCCTGGATTTAGATTCCCTGCTTGATGAATTAAATTAAGAGATAATTTTTACAAAATAATTCTTCACTGCAATTTTTTGCAGATCAATTCCTTTGTCAAAAATCCCATAAACACTACTCCCACTGCCGCTCATAGATGCATAAACGGCTCCTGACAGGTATAACTCTTCTTTAATCTCTTTTATCACAGGATATTTTTTAAAAACCACTTCTTCAAAATCATTTTTTAAATATGCTTTCCAGGTTTCAATTGGCTGCTTAATAATTACTGTAATAGATTTTTGCGGCAGGGTAGGAGTGAGTTGAGAAAATGCCCAACCTGTGTCTACATGAATAACAGGATTAATTAAAACAATTTTGTAAGAGGATAAATTCAGATTAATCGCTTCCAGTATTTCTCCACGGCCTGTTGCATAACAAGGACAATTCAAAATAAAGAAAGGACAATCGCTGCCCAGTTGAGCTGTATAATTTATAAGCTGGGCAATGGTAAGGTTCAGTTTGAATTTAGTATTGAGCAATTGTAAAGTAAAAACTCCATCAGCAGAGCCGCCACCCAAACCAGCACCTATTGGTATGGCTTTATGTAAATGCATTTTTATGGAAGGTAATTGCGGAAAATCTCTTTTTAAAAGATGGTATGCTTTTATACAAATATTATCATTTGTATTTCCATCTATTGTTATTCCCGACGAAGAAAATTCAATTTCATTATTAGAATGGGAAGATGGAATTATTTCCAACGCATCTTTTAAACCAACTGGGTAAAATACAGTTTCCAAATTATGAAATCCATCTTCTCTTTTATTAAGAATATGCAGGCCGAGGT
Organism: Ferruginibacter sp.; assembly: GCA_043719495.1. GTDB lineage: Bacteria > Bacteroidota > Bacteroidia > Chitinophagales > Chitinophagaceae > Ferruginibacter. The sequence continues at coordinate 2,478 of JAYSTT010000326.1, forward strand.
TTATTTTGCAATTAGGAAAGAGAATCATTGCTAAATTGATAATGGGATAATTTATAGTGGATAATGTTTCAGAAAGAAAATTTTATGCTGAAAATTGACACAGCTAATTAAAAAAAAGTAAGCGTACATTTAAAACATTATTAATTATCCCATTACTTATTCCTTGCCTTTATCTCATCTCTTATAGCAATGGCACGTATGTAATCTTCATGATCCAAAACTTCTGCAAGCAAAGTATTCAACTCTTCCAGGCTCATTGATTTTAAATCGTCGCTGCCGCCCGTTTCTGTCGTTACAGGTTGTATCTTTTTCTTTTTGCCATCATCTTCCATTAATATACCTGCCTGGTCCAAAATAGTATCATAGGTATAAACCGGGCAGCCAAACCTTACTGCAAGTGCTAAAGCATCTGAAGTTCGGGAATCAATTTCCACAGTATCGTTGGCAGAACTGCACACTAATTTACTGTAAAAAATACCTTCCTGTAAGTCGTTAATAATTACTTCGTGCAGCTCCACATTAAAAGCCATCATAAAATTTTTCATCAGGTCGTGGGTAAGCGGACGGCTGGGACTCATACGTTCCAGTGCTACTGCAATGGCCTGTGCTTCAAAGCCGCCAATTACTATAGGTAAACGGCGCAAGCCATTTACTTCCCCTAAAACAACTGCATAGGAATGCGTTTGCGTAATGCTGTGTGATAATGCTACTATTTCCAGTTCTATTTTTTTCATATTGTCCTTATCCTTAATGGGAGATTGATTATGGATTATTTATAAAAGCAAATATAAAAAATA
>JAYSTT010000327.1:0-7927 GCA_043719495.1 Ferruginibacter sp.
TTACCCAACTTTATGGAATATCCGCTTCCATTTGGACAATTTTGCGGAAAACCTCCATAGGGGTCGAAACCATTACCCGGTAAAGCAGCCAGCATAGTATGACGACCGGGAGTTGGCAGAACCGGGGCTGCACCAAAATCAATGGTATCTTTTGAGCCAATAAGATAGTGTGAGCCTATCCAGCATTGCCAGCCTGAAAAATTCCCCAATTCAAAATCAATATTAGGTGGGCATTGGGCAGAAGTTGCACTAAAAATGAATGAAAAAATGCCAATTGCAATTATTTTGTAAATAGGTTCGGAAAAAGATTGCAAGTTTTGGTAGAGTTTTGTCATTTTAAGCTATTTGCTCAAGGATGAAGATAAAACAAAAAGCTGAAAAAGAATAGGCTTTTCATCCACATTTTGGATGGTATTGAACTTCAAAGTATTAGGCTTGGGTAATATTATTCGAATTTATTCATTGCTGCATTTTTCATTTCACCAGCAAGGGTTTTACCCAAATACTTTTCTATCCAACTATGTATAAGGTAGATAACCGGTGTTAATACGATGGCCACCACAAATTTATAAATATAATTTCCCGTTCCGGTTACCAATACCTGGTGCAAACTCCAGGGTTCTCCCTGTCCAGTTTGAATGCGCTTACCAATATAAAAAGCAATAAATAATACTACAAAACTATCTACCAATTGCGAAATTAATGTGGAGCCTGTTGCCCTTAGCCAGATACTTTTTTCCCCGGTTATTTTTTTAATCCGGTGAAAAACCAGGACATCTAAAACCTGGCCAATTAAAAATGCTACCATTGAGCCAATGATGATCCACATGCCCTGGCCAAAAATGCCACGAAATGCATTATCGGGCTTATCAATATTATTACCAATAGAAAAATATTCGGACGGCGATAAATTTATGGCACCTGTAAAAATTAAGAAGGCATAACTAATTAAAATAATAGTCAGGTAAGATAAAAACTTAACACCCCTCGTACCATAATATTCGTTAATAATATCCGTCATTATAAAAACAACAGGCCACAATAATACTCCGGCAGTAAGATGAAAACTAAACGGGCTGCCAAACAAATTGATATTGGCTCTTTTAATACCCAGCGTATCTTCCAGCGAAAATATTTTTACACCAATTACTTCTGCTATTAAGGCACTGCCAATAAAAATTCCCCCTAAAATGATAAAGAGTTTGGTGCTTTTGTCTTTAAGTATGTTATGTATCATTTGCTTTTATCTAAAAAGTACCAATATATTTCTGCCAGCAGCAATATAAAGTTAAATACAACAATCCAACGGGGAATTTTTTTTTGCTTTTTTGCAAAGAGTAAAACTAAAACAATAAAACAAAAAACTACATTAACTAATATTGATAATAAACCCAGCACTGCCATTGTACCTTCTACAAAAGGTAAGGGAAAAGCAGTATCTGTTTTTCCTTTAGCTGTATAACTTAATTGTACAAAATGCATAACCACCGATACTATAAAGCAAAGGTTGCAAATGAAAACAAATTTTGAAAAAATCTTCATAATGCTAAAACATTTATATTTTATAAGTTTTATTACCCATTCCTCCCACTAAGCATTGGTACAAACGAAAAATTTTCAAAGGCTTCTTCATTATAACTGCCATCAGCTTTTTTAGTAAGGCGCAACATCCGCTGATGTGACCCTTCATCAACAGGTATTACCATTTTACCGCCGGTTTTTAACTGTTCAATTAATTGGGGGGGTACAAAAGGTGCAGCTGCAGTAATAATTACTTTATCAAAAGGAGCGTAAGTGGGCAACCCTTCAAAACCGTCGCCATAAAAAAATTTAAGATTAGAATATTTAGATTTGAAAATAAAGTCCTTTGTCATTTCAAACAAATTCTTCTGCCGCTCAATGGTAAAAACTTTTGCCCCCATTTCGGCCAGTACCGATGCCTGGTAAATACTGCCGGTACCTATCTCTAAAATTTTTTCGTTGGGTTTTACCTGCAATAATTGTGTTTGATACGCTACAGTATATGGCTGCGAAATGGTTTGTCCGTCACTGATTGGGAATGCCCGGTCTTCGTATGCAATTTCATCAAAAGCACTATCTAAAAAAAAGTGGCGGGGAATATTATTGATGGCTTCCAGCACATTATTATCTGTAATACCTTTTTCTTTAAGTATATCAATTAATTTTTTTCGCAGGCCTTTATGGCGGTAAGTATCTTCGTAATTTCTCATGCCCCAACCCCTAAAGGGGCTTTTAGTTTAAAATTGTTTAAGCAGTTTTTTATTTTTTTAAGAATAACAGTAATATTCAATTAGTGCAAGATAAAAAACTAATGCCTAAAAAACAGAACGCAGAGTTTTTTCTCTGCGTTCTCAGCATCTCAATGTGCCAAAGTTATTTCAACTCCATCTCTTTCACAATCCTTGCAATTTTATCATCCAGTCCTTTTTCTGCTGCTTCAAATTCCCCAACAGTTTTCAGTTCCCCTTTTACACTAAAATAAAATTTAATTTTAGGCTCGGTACCACTTGGCCTTGCAGAAATTTTGCAACCATCGGCCAATACAAATTGCAATACATTACTTTTTGGCAAATCAATTTTCCAGCTTTGGCCAGTAGTTAAATTTTTACCGGTTTGCATTTCATAATCCAGTAATTCATTTACAGCAACGCCATCTAAAATTGTTGGTGGGGTATCCCTGTAGCCTTTCATCATCGCAGCAATTTCTGCCGCACCATTCATACCTTTTTTTGTAATGCTCACAAGGTCTTCTTTGTACAAACCATATTCCACATACATATCTATCATCTTATCGTACAAACTGCGGCCTTTGTTTTTTTCGTAGGCGGCCATTTCGCAAAGTAAGGCCACAGCACTTATTGCATCTTTATCCCTTACCTTATCGCCTATCATTAAACCAAAACTTTCTTCGCCACCAATTACATAATTCTCTTTGCCTTCTTTTTCTTTTAGCATGGATGCAATCCATTTAAAACCGGTAAGCACATTATAACAGGCAATATTATTGGCGCTGGCAATGCCATCAATCATATCGGTGGTAACAATTGTTTTTATTACCATATCGTTGGGCTGTGCAATACCTTTTATTTTTCTTGCTTCAATCATATAATTAAAAGCAAGCACAGCAGTTTGGTTGCCGTTCATTAAAACCCACTCGCCTTTACTATTCTTTACACCTATGGCAACACGGTCTGCATCCGGGTCGGTACCTAAAAGAATATCTGCATCCAGTTCTTTTGCTTTTTGTAATCCTATGCCCATAGTTTCTTTCTCTTCCGGATTAGGATAAACTACTGTAGGAAAATTGCCATCAGGGTTACTTTGTTCCGAAACTATAGTTACATTAGTAAACCCAAAACGTTCCAATACGGATGGTACCAATGTTATTCCAGTGCCATGTATGGGAGTATAAATAATTTTAAGGTCGTGCTGTGCTGCACAAACATCAGGATATACCGATAGTGTTTTCACCATATCTAGATAAGCATTATCCAAATCTTTTCCCAATGCAAAAATATTTGCTTCTCCGCCAGTCCATTTCACTTCATCTATACTTAATATTTTTTCTACTTCGGTAATTACATTTTTATCATGCGGCGGCACTAACTGAGCGCCATCATCCCAATACGCTTTATAACCGTTATATTCTTTTGGGTTGTGCGATGCCGTGAGTACCACCCCGGCCTTGCATCCTAATTTTCTGATTGCGAAACTTAATTCCGGTGTGGGGCGCAACGCTTCAAATAAATACACTTTTATACCATTGGCTGCAAAAATATTAGCGGTGGTTTCAGCAAAAAAACGGCCGTTATTGCGGCAATCATGTGCAATAGCCACACTAACATCGCCGGTAAAAGATTTTTTTAAATAATTGGCAAAACCCTGTGTGGCCATACCCACAGTATATTTATTCATACGGTTGGTACCAATACCCATAATGCCACGAAGGCCGCCGGTGCCAAATTCTAAATTTCTGTAAAAAGCATCTTCCAGTTCTGTAGGGTTATCTTTTTGCAGGCGGGTAATTTCGTCTTTAACAGGCTGATCATAATTACCATTAAGCCATTCATTAATTTTTAAGAGTGTATTTGCTTCCATATTTTTTTGAGTTTACATCTTCAAAAATAAATGTTTCGTATATAATAACATCATATAGGGTTATTTTTGTTTTTTTTATGTACCAAACTTCAGATCATAAATCGGCAGCAGTGGCGTCGCACTCTTGTACTGTGAAAGCTTTATTGAGCTTTTATCTACTGGTAGTTTTATGTTTTCAATTAAAGGCGCAGGATACAGCAAATATAAAAAGTAACATCCCAGTTATTAAAGATGATATGTTTATTTGTGGCGGCGCATATTCTTATGCTGATTTGAGGGTAAAGCGTCGCACAAAAATCATCGCCGCCACCAACATCATTGGTTACAGCGGTGCAATGGTTGGCCTTTACTCCGCTTGGTATAAAAACTATCCGCAAAGTAATTTTCATACTTTTAACGACGCCAAAGAATGGAAGGGCATTGACAAAATTGGCCATGCTTATAGCGCTTATGCCGAAAGTAAAGCCAGCATGGAACTTTGGCGCTGGACAGGTATCAATCGCAAAAAAAGAATTTGGCTGGGTGGCATGAGCGGTGCTTTTTACCAAACAGTTATCGAAACTTTAGATGGCTTCTCCTCTCAATGGGGCTGGAGCTGGGCAGATTTTAGTGCTAATATTTTAGGCAGTGGTATGTTAGTGGCGCAGGAACTAGCTTGGGATGAGCAACACATTCAATTCAAATTTTCTTTTCATCATAAAACTTACAGCGACCCCACGCTTATACAACGCAGCAATAAAATTTTTGGCACCAGCACTGCCGAACGTTTTTTAAAAGATTATAATGGACAAACTTATTGGCTGAGTGCCAACTTAAAATCATTTTTTCCTAAAAGTAAATTACCTGCATGGTTACAAGTTTCTATTGGTACGGGAGCAGAGGGTTTGTTTGGCGCCAATGAAAATATTGGTAAGGATGTTAATGGAAACATTAATTTTAACCGTACCGATGTTAAACGTTACCGCCAATGGTATTTAGCACCTGATATTGATTTAACCAAAATAAAAACCAATAGAAAAGGGATTAAAGTTGCACTGAATATTTTGAATATTGTAAAATTCCCCATGCCTTCGCTGGAATATTCTAACGGCAAGTTTAAATTAAATGCAATTACATTTTAGTTTTTTTGGTCACGAATTACACGAATTGGCACTAAAAAAAGATAACATGAAACACTTCTTAATAGTCATAGTATTTTTTTTGTTATTGGGATGTTCGAATAAATATGATGGAACAAAAAGTATATGTGACGGAAAATTTCAGATAGAGTTTTACACTGAATGGAATGACATGGGGGTTTGTTATCTAACTGATTCCATCAATTTTAGAATTAAAATAGAAAGATACAATATTGAAAGCGAATATTTTGAATACGAATGTAATCCGGATAGTTTGATTATAAGGTTGTGGAGTAACTATCCTCTACCAAAGCACATTTTGAAAACAAAGAAGTTTAACATTAAGAAATTAATTGAAGACGATAAATTTGATAATTAAACGTTCAATACAATTCGTATAATAAATGCCTGTATACAATTTAAGAGATCAAATTTTAAAAGAACATTCCAAAGCACAATGCAATGCTATTGTAAACTGGGTTGGCACATCGCAACAACGTTTTGATGAACTGTTTAAACTTTTTTTAAACGATGAGTATCGGGTGGTGCAACGCTCTGCATGGCCGGTGAGTTATTGTGTAATGACTCATCCCCATTTTATTACAAAACATTGGAACGGTTTAATAAAGAATTTACAAAAACCCAATTTGCATAATGCAGTAAAACGTAACAGTATTCGATTATTGCAAAATATTACTATCCCCAAAAAATACCAGGGGCAAATAATGGACTTTTGCTTTAAATATATTGAAAGCCCAACAGAAGCGGTTGCCGTAAAGGCTTTCTCCTTAACTGTTTTAACCAATCTTGCCAAACAATATCCTGAGATTATTCCTGAAATAAAATTAATAATTGAGGATCAGTTATCCAATCAAACAGCAGCATATAAAGCAAGGGCGAAGGTTTTTTTGAAGGGAATAAGGAAATAATAAACTCTTTTCTTTTTAATAAAATAACATACACCTGGCATAAAAATTTATTTGATCAGATTGTTCAATAAATTTTAACTCCTCTCCTAAATTTCTTAAACAATGACAAAATTTTATTATACTTTTACAGCGCAAGTTATATTTATCAATTAATACGCAACTATATGAAAAGAATACGATGTTTTTTATATTCCGTGATTTTTGTTGCTGCTACCTTACCGGCTAATGCCCAACCAGATTCAACAATTAATCTTCCCAACTTTCTTTTACCTGCGTTTACAAGAAGCATCATTAAATTTAAATCCGGGGATACCAAAACGGCAATGCTTAATTATAATATTATTGACCAGGAAATGGTTTTTAAACAGGCAGACGGCTACATGGTTTTGGATAACCCTGAGGTAATAGACACTCTTTTACTGGATGATAGAAAATTTGTTCCTTTTAAAACAGTATTTTACGAAGTACTATTGACCGGACATATAACTCTTTTTATGCAACACAAAAGTAATGTAGAAACCCAGGGAACACAAACCGGTTATGGAGCAACTTCAAACACACAGGGGGTAACTTATGTAAGGCAGATGTATGGCCCGATTGGTTCTGTTAATCTTAAAATTTCGGACGATTTTAAATTAGTTGAGGATGATTACTACTGGGTAAAAAGCGACAATATGATGGAGAGATTTACAAACAAACACCAGTTTTTAAAAATATTTAAGACAAAGGAAAAAGAGTTAACTCAATTTATTGACAAAAGCAGTATTAGTTTTAAAAAGTCTGCAGATGTAATTAAACTGGTTAATTATTGCAGTCAATTATAAAATTGATTATCTCCTGAATTTAAAAGAATTTTTTCAAGAAGTAAATAACACGACTCATTTAAATTTTTAGTTTAGCCAGGTAATCCATATTATACCGCATACTTTCAAATGCAGAACTTGCATATTCTTCCTGTTCAATAAAAAAATATTTCATTCCGGCCTGTTTGCTGTGTTTAAGCATTTGCACAATAGCTAAACCGCCTTTTCCAAATTCGGTACTTTGCTTTTTTTGCAGGTCCATATCTTTTAAATGCCACAATGGAAACCGCCCCGGATATGTATTAAAATAATCCAATGGATTTTTACCGCTAACAATAACCCATCCTAAATCCATTTCCATATTAACCAGATTTGCATCGGTATTATTTAAAAGTACATCATACAGCACTTGACCATTATCAGTTTCAAATTCATACGCATGATTGTGATAGCCAAATTTTAACTGCAGCTTTTTACACTCCTCGCCTGCTTTATTAAAAGCTTCTGCAACTCTTTTATAGTTGTCAATGGTCTGCCCCTCTGTTGGCATGGTGGAACATATAAGGAACTCCTGCCCTGCCTCAGCAGCTTCGTTAATAGTTTGTTGCCACTTATCATCAATATGTACGTGACCACTTCGTAATGTCATGCCCAAATCATTACAAGCCTGCTTTATTTCTTTTGGTGTTAAACCATAATAATGCCCTTTATCACTCTTTGCTGATTCAATTTGCTTTATCCCCAATGCAGCTATTTTTTTTAAAGTTCCTCTTGCATCGGCAAGTATCTCTTTTCGAAAAGTATATAACTGCACACCGGTATTTATTACTTTTTTGCAGGGAGAAGTAAATGATGGTAATAAAATTGTACCTGTGGCCAATAAACCGGTATTAAATAAAAAGCCTCGTCTGGTTTGCATAAAAAATATTTTTTGATAAAATAAAAATGAGTATTTTTT
>JAYSTT010000328.1:0-3268 GCA_043719495.1 Ferruginibacter sp.
AAAAAGCCGCACCACTTTAATTTTCATCAACACCCGTGGCATGACGGAAATGTGGTACCAGGCTTTGCTAAATACTGCACCCGAACTGGCGGGTGTAATTGCCTTACACCATGGAAGCATTGAACAGGAATTACGTTTTTGGGTGGAAGAAAATCTGCATACAGGAAAATTAAAAGCAGTGGTGTGTACAGCCAGTTTAGACCTGGGTGTGGATTTTCGGCCAGTGGAAACAGTGATACAGGTTGGGTCGCCAAAAGGGGTGGCTCGTTTTTTACAACGTGCCGGTCGAAGTGGCCACAGCTATAACGCAGTGAGTAAAATTTATTTTTTACCCACACACAGTTTAGAGTTGGTAGAAGCTGCAGCATTAAAACAAGCCGTGGAAGAAAATTTTATTGAAAGCAAAACGCCTCAGTTACTTTGTTTTGACGTACTGATTCAATACTTGTGCACTTTAGCACTTTCAGACGGCTTTTACCCGGATGAAATTTTTGAAGAAGTAAAATCCACTTATTGCTTTGCAGAAATAACCAAAGAAGAATTTCAGGAAATACTGGCACATATTACTGTTGGGGGAAAAGCCTTGTACCAATATGATGAATATAAAAAGGTGGAGATTCTGGAAAATGGTTTGTATAAAATAAATAACCGCCGTACCGCCATGCTGCATCGACTGCACATTGGCACCATTGTAAGTGATGCCATGCTTAAAGTAAAATTTTTCAGCGGTGGTTATATTGGTGTTATTGAAGAATATTTTATATCCAGATTGGAACAGGGAGATTCCTTTACCATTGCTGGTAAAAATTTAGAACTGATGATGATAAAAGATATGACAGTACTGGTAAAAAAATCTACCTCTAAAAAAACTATTATACCCAGCTGGCAGGGTGGCCGTATGAGCCTGAGCAGCAATATGGGCAAAAAATTAAGGCAGGCACTTACATTAAGTCAGCAAAAAAATAATGTAGAGGAACTTACTGTTTTAAAACCTTTATTCGATTTACAAAACTTACTATCACATGTGCCTAAAGAAAATGAATTACTGATTGAACATATTGAAACCAAAGACGGATTTCATTTATTTGTTTATCCTTTTGAAGGCAGATTGGTGCATGAAGCTATGGCGGCAATTCTGGCATGGCGCATCAGCCAGATTACTCCTATTACTTTTTCATTTGCGATGAATGATTATGGCTTTGAATTATTAAGTGATCAACCAATACCTTTGGATGACAGTAATGTATATGAATTATTTACTGACAAAAAATTATTTGAGGATATACAGAGAAGTGTAAACAGTACAGAAATGGCCAAACGTAAATTCAGGGATATTGCTGTAATTGGAGGATTGATTTTTCAGGGTTACCCCGGCGAATACAAAAAGGCAAAACACCTGCAATCGTCAGCCTCATTATTATTCAAAGTTTTTGCAGAATATGAACCCAATAATATTTTATTAAAGCAGGCATACAGGGAAGTATTTGATCAGCAAATGGAAGAAACCAGGTTAAGGGATATGTTACAAAGAATACAGAATAGTAAAATTATTATTACCTGGCCGCAGCAATTAACACCATTTTGTTTTCCGCTAAAAGTGGATAGTATTAGAGAAAATGTTTCTTCAGAAAAACTGGAAGACAGGGTAAAAAGAATGCAGGAACAATTAGGAAAAGAAAGTAAATAAACAATGCCGTCATTTATCAAACATACTATCAATCAAAACGATTTTATTTTAAGCAGTAACAGAACCGTATTTTGGGAGCAGGAAAAAATACTGATACTGTCTGATTTACATCTGGGCAAAACCGGGCATTTCAGAAAAAGCGGTATTGGAGTGCCTGCAGCTATTATGAAAGAAGATATGCAACGCTTTGTTGCTGCCATTCAATTTTATAAACCCATACTTGTTGTAATTGTTGGAGATCTTTTTCACAGTGTGGAAAACAGAGAGCATGAGTTGTTTTTAAAATGGAGAAACGATTTAATCCATTTTCCAATGCTGTTAATAAAAGGCAATCATGATATAGTTCCTGAAACGTGGTATCAAAATGCACATATTGAAACTGTTGAAAAGATCTGGCGAAAAAATAATTTTTTATTTGTGCATCATATAAAAGATGCTGAACAGGAAAAATTAAATGAAAGAGATTATTTTTTCAGTGGGCATATTCATCCTGCAGTGAGTATAAAAGGACTGGGCAAACAGTCTTTACGCTTTCCCTGCTTTTATTTTACAAAAAAATATACGGTACTGCCTGCTTTTGGAAAATTTACCGGAACTTATTTAATAGAACCCGGTAAAAAAGAAATAGCTTTTGCAATAGTTAATAACAGTATTATAAAGATATAAATAGACAGTTTTAAATCTGTTTTTTTAATTTAATTTCCAGATAGCATAATTTAATACCGAAGCAAAGCTTACCCAGCATATATATGGTACTAAAAGCCATGCAGCAGCAGACGAGATTTTACCAAACCAAATAATTGTAAACAGTATCATCAGCCACATTAAAATAATTTCGGCAAATGCCCAGCCCGGTTGTTGCATTTTAAAAAATATGAGCGACCAGAAAAAATTTAATGTTAATTGAACAGCAAATAAAATTATTGCGGTTTGTTTTATGGTTTTATCTGCTTCGTTTTTCGAAATTAAAAATAAAGCAATCCCCATCATAATATAAAGTGCTGTCCATACCGGACCAAAAATCCAGTTGGGCGGGTTAAACCAGGGCTTATTAGCAGTTGCATACCATCCGTTTACTCCCGATGAAGTAAAAAAACCTGATATACCGCCCACTAAAAGAGGAAGTAAAATCGAAATAAATAATTTCATATAATAAGAACGTTGTAATACAAAATTTGTTCGCTAATTATAAATTTCCAAATTTTTTATAATAGGCTATTATAAATCCGGTAACATCATCATAGGAAAGTACACCTTTTGGCTGGTTATTATTTTTTAAATAAAAGCCATAGCCCATCCTTACAAATGGTTCAACAGGGTTTCGGTGTCTTTTAAAAAAATCAGCCATTTCTTTTATATCCGCTTTTACTTCAGGTATAAGCATTGCTGATAATTGTTTTGCCATTAATGTATCCTTAAGTATAAAAGATTGAAAACGTAATTGCCTGCTGGTATAATTATACAAATCAAAATAAGTGGAATAAAGCAAAAGGCTGTCTCCGGAATTAAGTGCAGCAAGATATCCCACAGCATTAGCTTCATCTTCTTTGGCATAACCAAGCTGGTGAGCTACTTCATGGC
>JAYSTT010000329.1:0-3264 GCA_043719495.1 Ferruginibacter sp.
GCATTGTATGCAAGTTATCCTGAATTGATACCAAAACTGGAAGCCCAAATGAGGGAAGTAATTATTGGAGTAGATAACAGGGTAAGGGTTTTTGCTACCACATCTTATCCATGGCGTGCTATATGTTCGCTTAAAATTACGGCACAGGATAACAGCAGATGGATCGGCACCGGATGGCTGGTAGCTCCACGTACAGTTATTACTGCAGGGCATTGTGTATTTATGCATGATCATGGCGGATGGGCAAAAAGTATCGAAGTAATTCCTGGCTTAAATGATGCATCAAGGCCTTATGGAAGTTGCAGTAGTAATAATTTAAGAAGTGTAAATGGATGGGTAAACAGCAAGAACAGGGATTATGATTATGGTGCAATTATTTTACCTGCCAACTGCCGCCCCGGTGACAGAACAGGATATTTCGGTTTTGGTGTAAAAACCGATCCTTATTTAATGTCTTCAGTGCTTAATCTTTCCGGTTATCCAGGAGATAAAGGTGGCAACCAGCAATGGTTTATGGCACTTAAACCAAAATCACTTTCCAGCAGGGTTATCAAGTATGATATTGATACAATGGGTGGACAAAGTGGTGCGCCGGTTTGGGTTAAGGTAGGTGATGTACGCACTTGTGTGGGCATTCATACCAATGGAGATACTGCAGGTAATTCTGCCACCAGAATTGTAACACCTGTATTTAATAATATACAAGCATGGAAAAACCAGGGTTTGTAAATCCAAAATGGGGTAGGGTAAAATTTGTCAGGATTATTTTACCCTCCCTTATTTTATTAGTTGTTATAATTGTAATAACTATTCATTTTAAAAAAGAAAAAAAAATGCAAACTCATGGTTCTGCAAAAGGAATTATTCAAAATAAAGCTGGCAAGCCAGTTGCTGATGCTATTGTTATGATTAAAGAAGGTAGCCATGAGTTTAATGACATTGCTTCTGTAACTAATGAAAGCGGAGAATTTTATCTTTCCAATATTGTTATACCCGGCAGGTATGTATTACTTATACAACATGATAACGGTTCCATTACAAAAGAAATAAACGTTCAATCCACAGATAGCATTATCAGGGTTAGTTATTAATTATTATTTACTGCAATCAATTCACTGCAATTTTAAATTGGTCTGATTAATTAAATCAGGTTTAGTTCTGTAAATACAGTTATTTTTACCCAACTTAAATGCTGGTAAAAATGATCACTGACGAAAAAAGAATTGATCAGACTAAAAAATGGATTAACGATGTGGTAGTGGCTTGCAATTTTTGTCCTTTTGCAGCTAATGTGGTAAAACAACAAACGGTGAATTACCTTGTTGAGCAAAGCCATCTTTCTAATAAATGCCTGGAAACTTTTTTGCTGGAAGCTATACGGCTGGATAATGACGAAGCCACTGAAACCAGTTTTATTATCTTTCCCAATGCGTTTAAAATATTTGATGATTATCTTGACGTAGTATCAGTTGCCGAAAAGTTATTAGTACAAAACGGTTATGAAGGCATTTATCAGGTAGCAAGTTTTCATCCATTATACCAATTTGCAAATACAGAGGAAGATGACGCAGCTAATTATACCAACCGGTCTATTTATCCCATGTTGCATTTGTTACGGGAATCCAGTATTGATAAAGCATTAGCAAACTATAAGAACCCTGAAGGGATATCTGATATCAATATTGATTTTACAAAAAAGAAAGGATTGCTGTATATGAAAATGCTGAGAGATGGGTGTATGTAACTTTATTAGTTAGCTACTCTTTAACCAGCCTGTTATACTCATCCTGCTCCGGTTAGCTTTGGTTACCTCATGTTCCATTTCATCACTTTTAAAAAAAACGGAAGTTTGTGCATGGGGTTGTATTTTTTGTGCTGTTTCATTTTGGTACACTACCAATTGCCCACCATCTTCCTCTTGCCAGTTGTTATTTAAATAATTGATAAGCGAATATTTTCTGTTGCTGTCATTTTTAAATTGATCTCTGTGCTTTTTATAAAAACTACCTTCTTCATATACGGCATAGTGAAATTCGTAACCATTAATACCTGTGTAACAGGTTCGGTTGAGGTAGTCTATAAAATCTTCCACTTGCTGCAAAAATTCCTGTTCAAAAATGTTATCATGGCTTTTATCCATCCAGTAAATTTTATCGCCCCGCATTTTTTGCGTACTGTCTTTTACTACGTCGTTTCCAATTCCGGCGGCAGCCATTAAATCATCGCTTTGTAATTGCAGTATGTTTTGTTGCAACCCGTTGCAAAGCTTTTTGTTTAAAAAACTATTGTCAATACCTATATTGTTGTCAAGATAACTATCAATCAGCAGATCAAATGGGTGGTTCATTGTATGATTTGAACTAAACAAGATAGTTTTTATAAAATCAATTGCAGTATTTATTATTGCAGATGGAAAATCACTTTTATCTTTACATTATTAACAAACAAAATGAAAGACTTTAAAAAATATTACATTGTACCTGCCTTGCCCGAAGAAGTTTACCTGGCCCTAACCTTACCACATACTATTAAATTATGGACAGGAGATGAGGCTGAAATGAGTACCGAACCGGGAACCGAATTTTCTTTATGGGAAGGAAGTATTGTTGGTAAAAATATTGCCTTTGAGGACGGAAAAAAAATGGTGCAGCAATGGTATTTTGATGGACAGGAAGAAGAATCGATTGTAACCATAAAATTGCATCCGCATAAACAGGGTACTTCTGTAGAATTACAGCACAGTAATATTCCTGATGAAGCGTATAAAGAGATGGTGGAGGGTTGGAACGAAAATTATTTTGGGTTGCTTATAAATTTTTATAGCTGATTTATTTGTACAGCAGTATAACTTATATACCTGGGTTAAAAAATATTTCAGGGAAACCTGCCAACTAAAAACAGAAAAGCATTAAAAATACAGTGCTGAATTGGAAATAATTTTTCAGCAGAGGATAAGGCAGCAATCAATTTGTATATTGGTTGCAATACTCAGTACTTTATGGATTGAAATATGGAAATTGCTGCAAAATAAAAACAGTTGATATTATCTATCAACTGTTTTTTTATAAAATTTCAGCATTTATTTTTACGGAGCCAGTTTAACATTAACAGCATTAGCCCCCTTTGGGCCCATCTCCACTTCAAAAATTACTTTGCTGTTTTCCTGCACAGGATCTTTAAGGGAATTGATGTGAACAAAAACACTTTCTTTTGTTTCAGCATCTTTAATAAAACCATATCCTTTTTCGCCATTAAAAAAAGTTA
>JAYSTT010000330.1:0-3263 GCA_043719495.1 Ferruginibacter sp.
AGGTTTATTTTCTTGCCAGTCAATAATCCATCCGGCTTCATTGCAACGGTTCTTCATATTTATCATGCCATTACCATTACCCATTTTTTTATCTAATAAAGCCATTCCTGTTCCATCATCGGCTATAGTTACTTTCCAATGCTTTTCGCTTTCAAAATAAACCCTGACATTTTTTGCGCTGCTGTGTTTTACAGTGTTATTAACTGCCTCTTTAATTATTTGGTATAAATGAAAAGCCTGTGCAGGCGGCAATAAAATATCCGAACTTATTTGTTCTATTACATCAATTTTTATTTGAGGATAACTTGTATTGATTCTTTGTATAAAGATCTTAATCCTGTCGCTGATGGCAGTTAAAGAAAGGTTATCTTTTTTTAATACCCATATAGTATCATTTAACTGCGATACTATTGATTGGGAATTTATTTTAAGCTCTTTTAAAGCTGCTTCGTTGTTTTGTTGTATTCCAATCTGGTCTACATTACTTGCAATGGCTGCAGCGTAGGCACCTAAATTATCATGCAGATCTGCTGCAATTCTTTTGCGTTCATTTTCCTGTGCTTTGGTAACAGCAACTGCCGATAATATTTTTTCTTCTTCATGCATTTTAAGCATTTTTATTTTTTGCTTTCTTTTATATTCTTTAAAAAGCAGCCAACTAATAAGTGCTGTAAAAAATAACAATAATAAGGATCCATAAAAAAGAGAATCTTTTTTATGGATAGCTAATTCTTGCTGGATAATTACATTTTCTTTTTTTTGTAAATCGTATTTGGTTTGTATTGCAGCCAAAGCTTCTGCCGAATTTTTTTGATATACAGCATCTTTAAGTGCAATAATATCTTCTAAAACAGCAGCGTATTTTGCAGTATTACCCATTGCTTTATAATTATCTGCCAGGCTGCCATACAAGAAAAAAAGTTTGGTATCTAATTTATACTTTTTTGCAATAGCAATACCTTCGTTGCAAATGGCAATACCTTTTTCCGGCTGTCCGTAATGGGCATAATAAAAACCCAGTTGCGACATATCGGATGCTATATAAAAAGGGTCACCAATTAATTTTCTTATGGCAATAACTTCTTTTAAAATAGGTTCTGACAGCGCAGCCTGACCAGATTTTACATATAATTCAGATTGAATTGCAAGGGAGTTGGATAATGCAAATAAATTTTCATGTTTACGGGAGTAATTGATAGCTTTATTAATAAAATAAAATGCAGAATCTATTTTACCCAGTCCATTATAGTTAGTAGCAAGATTAGCAAAAAGAATAGCGTATTTTTCTAAAAGAAGCGTATCGGTGCTGGTATGTAATGCTTTCAGGTGCCAGGATAATGCATCTGGGAGTTGCCCCATTTCCAGATATGCCCAGCCTATTAAAGTTTTACCTTTTACCTGTAATAAAACGTCTTTATTTTTTTCAGCAAGAGAAAAAGTTTTATACCCCATATCAATAGCTTCTTTGTATTGATTTTTGCGTACATAACACCTTCCTTTTTGGTTATAAAGACTGGCTTCTAAAATGGGATCTTTTACTTTTTCGGATAATATTGCTAAACATGTATTAGCAAGGTTTAAAGAAGAATCAATAAACCCTTTTGTGGTAAGAGCACCGGTTTGATAATACATTGCTTTTACTTCATCATGCAAACTGCCGAGTTGAATGGATTTAGTTCTTGCATTTTCTGCATAGAGCATTAATGTATCGGGGTGCAATGTGTACCCCAGTTCGCACAAAGCAAAAATTGATTTTACTTTTTCTTCGGTGGATGTTGCAGCTGCAATATTTTTTTTAAGCCTGTCAATAATTTTTGTTTGTGCCACACTGCAAAGTGCCGCAGCGCAAAAGAAACAAAAAACTAACACTGCCCTGAATTGTTTCATGCTTTTCTGTTTGCTGGTAAAAGGTATACTGTTTAAAAATACTTAATAATTAATTGTTTGGCAAACTCAGTTTTTTTGTACTTCAAATTAGGTATTGTGCAGGCAGTTATAAAGTTGAACTTTTGTGTTCTTGTTTCTGGTATCTCTTTTAAAAACTTGTTAGCCGGTTCCCTTTTTTTAAACTATAAAAATTTATTGTATGAAAAAAATATTTATTTTATTTCTATTGGTAATATCCTGCTTTTTTTTGCAGGCACAAACACTTATTGCTTCTTATGCTTATGAAAGCAATAATGTAATTGCAACTGGTACTACAATTAAACTGGCAGCATTTTCGGCAATAAAAATTGATGAAAATATACGTGCTGTAATAATACCCGCCGCCGACTCCGGGTATTTGTATTTAAAAAATAAAGATAAAATTAAATACAGCATTTTAAAAAACACCCTGCGTATAAAAGCAAAAAATGCCCTGCTCAGCAATAAAATAATTACAGTTTTTATAGGTGTAAAAGATATAAACAATTTAATACTAAATGGTAATGCAAGTGTTATTACCAACGGGTTATTACCATCTGCCGAATTAAAAATTACCTGCAACGATAACAGCAATTGTGTTTTGCAAACTACTGCTAAAAAAATAACCGCTACCCAAACGGCAAAAAGTAAAATAACTATCGAAGGCCTGTACAATGTTCATCAGAGTTATGTAAACGGCTATGGCGATATAGTTTTTGAATTTATAAAAAAAGAATTGCAATTAACATCAAAAAACTAAACTATTTTATCATGAAAAAAATTATCATTTTACTAAGTACAATTTTTTTATTTTTTAAAGCAAGTGCCCAGTTTTCTTTTGGCCCCAAAGCAGGGGTAAATATAGCTAAAGAAAAAGAAGCAAATACTGTTTATTCCACAAGTAGCCATACATTTTTTTTGGCGGGGCTTTTTGCAAATTACAAATTTGCAAAACAATTTGCAGCCCAGTTGGAGTTGGTATATTCAGGTGAGGGGACGGAAGAACATTTCTCAGGTAACGGCATCAAAAATGACGGCGTGGTTACTATCAATCGCATTAATATACCATTGCTGTTTCAATACAAAAGCCCTGTAGGGTTGTACCTTGAAACAGGGCCACAGGTAGGTCTGCTTCTTTCGGCAAAAGGAAAATATACTGCCAATGGCAATTTTGATTTTAAAGCAAATACAAAATCTACTTTTTTTAGCTGGTGTTTGGGGGCAGGTTA
Source organism: Ferruginibacter sp. (assembly GCA_043719495.1). Lineage (GTDB taxonomy): Bacteria > Bacteroidota > Bacteroidia > Chitinophagales > Chitinophagaceae > Ferruginibacter. Next base: position 3,135 of record JAYSTT010000330.1, read on the forward strand.
TCAAATTAAAGCTTTGCAGGAATTAGGCATTGGCGTTAGGTATGCAACAGGCCTTTCAAATAGCAACCAAGGAAGCGTAAATGCCAAATCTATAAAAAGCAATGTGCTAAGTGTGGCGTTGTTTTATCC